>NZ_JANHGP010000034.1:0-152228 GCF_024494585.1 Acinetobacter sp. 5862 | reverse complement strand
TTTCATGCAGAATCTCCTGCTTTGATCTTAAGAGAAAATTCTACTTTTACATCCTTTTATTTTTAGGGGGGATTACCGGATAAGTTAGTCTTTAATCCTTTGGCTCGACATGATTATATTTTTAAAACCAGAGAATAAAAAAATCCCCTCAAGTGAAGGGATTTTTATTCCCTCCTTCAATAAAGGAGGGTTGGGGAGAATTTATGGATTAAACCACCGAATCATCTAAATTCGGTGCTAACCAGCGTTTCGCTTCATCGAGTGTCCAACCCTTACGCTTCGCATAATCCTCAAGTTGATCTTGAGAGATTTTGCCCACATTAAAGTATTCACTTTGAGGATGTGAATAATAGAAACCACTTACAGAAGAAGGTGGCATCATCGCAAAGTGTTCAGTCAACTTGGTGCCAATCTTCGCTTCAGAACCTAACCAGTCAAACAATGCTGCCTTTTCAGAATGTTCAGGGCAAGCAGGATAACCTGGCGCAGGACGAATACCGACATACTTTTCTTTGATCAGTTCTTCATTACTCAACGTTTCATCCGCTTTATAGCCCCAGAACTCTTTACGGATACGTTCATGTAAATGTTCAGCGAAAGCTTCTGCAAAACGATCCGCTAAAGACTGAATCAGAATCGCTGAATAGTCATCACCTTTGGCTTTATATTCATTTGCCAATTCTTCTGCACCAAAGATCGACACCGTAAAACCACCGAGATAATCTTCAGGTTGTTCAGAAGGCTTAATATAATCTGCCAAAGACAAGTTTGGTTTACCTGTCACTTTGTCTGATTGCTGACGTACGTGCTCAAACGTATGAGTGCGATTTTGACCTGATTCATCAAATACGCTAACAGTATCTGCACCAGTACGCTGAGCAGGGTATAAGCCAAACACAGCACGGGCATCGAAACGTTTATTTTCAATGATGTCTTTCAGCATCGCTTGCGCTTGATTATAAAGATCAGTCGCTGCTTCACCGACCACTTCATCTTCTAAAATTTTCGGGAATTTACCCGCCAAACTCCAAGAGATAAAGAATGGTGTCCAGTCAAAATATTCAACTAAGGTTTCAAGCGGATAATTCTTAATAACTTGTGTACCCAAAGCATTTGGTTTTGGTGGTACATAGTTATTATCAATTTTAAAACCGTTTTCGACTGATTCTGCATAACTCAATTTTGCAGCTTTCGGTTGCTTATTTGCTAAACGTTCACGAATCTTGGCATATTCAGCACGATGCTCTGCAATAAAGTTACCGCGCATTTCAGGAGAAAGTAGGGTGGTTGCGACACCCACAGCACGTGAAGCATCCGCGACGTAAATTACTGCATCATTCGAATATTGAGGATCAATTTTAACTGCGGTGTGTGCTTTTGATGTGGTTGCACCGCCGATCAATAGAGGAATATTAAAACCTTTACGTTGCATTTCTTTGGCAACAAAGACCATTTCATCCAAAGAAGGGGTGATCAAACCTGACAAACCAATGATGTCACATTTCTCATCTATTGCCGTTTGCAGAATTTTTTCTGCAGGTACCATTACGCCGAGGTCAACGATGTCATAACCATTACAACCCAAGACAACACCCACAATATTTTTACCAATATCGTGTACGTCACCTTTTACCGTTGCCATCAGGACTTTACCTTTAGATTGTCCTTCTGACTTTTCAGCTTCAATGTATGGGTTGAGCCATGCTACAGCTTGTTTCATGACGCGTGCAGATTTAACGACTTGAGGAAGGAACATTTTTCCTGAACCAAACAAGTCACCGACCACGTTCATGCCGTCCATCAATGGGCCTTCGATCACATCAAGCGGACGTTTTGATTTTAAACGTGCTTCTTCAGTATCTTGGTCGATATACGTGGTAATACCTTTAACTAAAGCGTATTCAAGACGTTTTTCGACAGACTCATTACGCCATTCAAGATTTTCAGCTTCTTTGGTAGCACCCGCTTGACCACGATATTTTTCAGCAACTTCTAGGAGTTTTTCAGTTGCAGCTTGACCTGTCTCACCTTGATTTTGGTTAAGTACAACATCCTCAACAGCATCTTTCAGCTCTTTATTGATATCGTCATAAATCGCCATCTGACCAGCGTTTACGATACCCATGGTCATGCCTTGTTTGATGGCATGGTATAGGAATACCGAGTGAATCGCTTCACGAACAGGCTCATTGCCACGGAAAGAGAATGAAACGTTAGATACACCACCCGAAATCATAGCATGTGGCAAGTTTTGTTTAATCCAGCCTGTCGCTTCAATAAAATCGACACCGTAGTTATTGTGTTCTTCAATCCCCGTAGCAACTGCAAACACGTTCGGGTCAAAAATAATATCTTCAGCAGGGAAGCCCACTTCATTGACTAGAACATCATAAGAACGTTTACAGATTTCACGTTTACGTGCAGCCGTATCTGCCTGTCCTGTTTCATCAAAGGCCATAACGATGATCGCAGCACCATACTGACGGCATAAACGCGCTTTTTCGACAAACTCATCATAACCTTCTTTAAGGGAAATTGAGTTCACCACAGGTTTACCCTGAACGCATTTCAAGCCAGCTTCAATGATTTCCCATTTTGATGAGTCAATCATGATCGGCACACGTGAAATATCAGGTTCAGATGCCACCAGATTCAAGAAATGCACCATCGCATTTTGTGAATCAAGCATCCCTTCATCCATGTTAATGTCAATAATCTGTGCGCCAGCTTCAACTTGTTGCTGAGCGACTTCTAAAGCTTCGGCAAAGTTTTCTTCACGGATTAAACGCAGGAATTTTTTTGAACCTGTGACGTTGGTACGCTCACCGACATTGACAAATAAAGAGTCATCATAAATGTTAAATGGCTCTAAACCGCTGAGGCGGCAAGCAGGTCTGGTTTCAGGAATTTGACGTGGTTTTATATCTTTAACTGCGTTATAGATCGCACGGATATGATCTGGTGTGGTACCACAGCAACCACCTGTAATATTGATTAAACCACTTTCAGCAAATTCTTTGATGAACGCTGCTGTTTGTTCAGGCGTTTCGTCATATTCACCAAAGGCATTTGGTAAACCTGCGTTTGGATGGGCAGAAACGAAAGTATCAGCTACATCAGCAATGGTTTTAACGTGTGGACGCATCGCGTCTGCACCGAGCGCACAGTTAAAACCAATCGACAATAAATCACCATGACGCACTGAGTTCCAAAATGCTTCAGCCGTTTGACCTGTCAGAGTACGACCTGATGCATCGGTAATGGTGCCTGAAATCATTAACGGAAGTTCATGACCGATTTGCTTAAACACTTCCTTAACCGCAAAGATCGCTGCTTTACAGTTGAGCGTATCAAACACGGTTTCAATCAAAAGAATATCGGCACCACCTTCGATGAGGGCATGTGTCGCCTCAATATAGTTTTCTTTGAGTTCATCAAAGGTGATGTTACGGAAAGCAGGGTCATTTACATTGGGTGAAATGGAACAGGTACGAGAAGTTGGACCAAGGACACCTGCTACAAAACGCGGTTTATCTGGCGTTGAATATTTGTCACAGGCCGCACGCGCTAAACGTGCTGCTTCACGGTTGATCTCTGGAACGAGGTCTTCCATGTGATAGTCCGCCATTGAAACACGTGTGCCGTTAAAGCTGTTGGTTTCAATAATATCTGCACCTGCATCCAAATAAGCTTCATGGATGCCTTGAATAATGTGTGGTTGTGTGAGTACCAATAAATCATTGTTGCCTTTTAGGTCTGAGGCCCAATCTGCAAAACGTTCACCACGATAATCTTGTTCTTCTAATTTATGGCGTTGAATCATCGTCCCCATCGCACCATCAATAATTAGGATACGTTGGGCAAGAAGTGATTGTAGGGTGGTAAGCGTGGACATTCAGAAACCCCAGTCGATGATGAAGATAAAAAGCATGGGCATTGTAACAGAAGCGAACAAAAAGCGCGTATTTTCAGCATCAGGATGATGTAATTCATCCAGTCAGGTTGAAAATGTCATAAAAGCTTCATGAAATTGCAATAATTTCGGTGAATAATGCCTAAAAAGACAACGTATATTTCGGAATATGACAAATAAGTTTCATATTTTGTTGTGTTTGTTGCAAAATCAGACAAACAGGTTTTATTGAATTTATTTTTAATTAAGATATTGTTTTTGTTAAATAAAAATAAAAATAATCTTGCTTTGAATCAAAAAAAACATAAAAAAATATAAGAAAAATATGAAAATTTGGCTTCATATGACAGTCCTTTGTCATATAATTGTCATAATTTAATTAAACAATACAGAGGATTTTATTATCCTCTTACCGTCTACATGAATTCTAATCTTCCTCCTGTTTCGGATTCACCGCTTGCCAGTTCTACGGCAAAATCGACGAATGTACATGTTCCTACACCGAAATTTTTTATGCCGGTGTTTTTAACAATTATTATTGCAACACTTATTTATATTGGTTTTCAGGTGAGTGCTGACTTAGCGCATGTACCACCTTTGAGTTTATATTCAGTTATTCTTCTATCTACGGCACTTTTCATTGCTTTAGGCTTTGAATTTGTTAATGGCTTCCACGATACAGCCAATGCGGTTGCCACCGTGATTTATACCAATGCATTACCTGCACCTGTTGCAGTGATGTGGGCTGGTTTCTGTAACTTCCTTGGGGTTATGGTCGCGAGTGGTGCTGTTGCGTACGGTATTATTGCTTTACTTCCTGTTGAACTGATTATGAATGTTGGCAGTGGAGCAGGTTTTGCGATGGTTTTCGCACTGCTGATTGCTGCGATTCTTTGGAATCTAGGAACGTGGTTTCTTGGTATCCCAGCCTCAAGTTCACATACCTTAATCGGTTCGATTTTAGGTGTAGGGATCATGAATCACTTGTTAAATGCCTCAACAGGTACAGCAAGTGGTATTGATATGGATCAAGTCATTAAAGTGGGTAAGGCGTTATTATTCTCACCTTTAATTGGTTTTGCTTTCGCAGCAATTGTATTCTTGTTGGTTAAAACAATTTTTAAACGCCAATTAGAACTTTTTCAACCACCAGAAGGTAATAAACCACCGCCACCATTAATTCGTGCAATTTTGATTTTTACATGTACGGGCGTGAGCTTTGCACATGGTTCTAATGATGGTCAAAAGGGCATGGGTTTAATCATGTTGATCTTGATCGGTTTAGTGCCATTAGCATATTCACTAAACAAAAGCTTAGATGCAAATCATCTTCAATTATTTGAAAAGCTTTCAAGTCAAACAGCTGCTGTGTTGAATGTAAATCAAAATGAATTATCTGATGAGAAAGCGCGTGCTGTACTCACTAAATATATTCAGACCAAAGAGCAAACACCTGAAGTAGTTCCAGCACTTGCAAGTATGACGGAACACTTAGGAACACGTGTTGCAAATTATGGTGATCTTAAAACTATTCCTGAGGCCGCTGTAAGCGAAATCCGTAATGATATGTATTTAAGTACCACAACTTTCAAGCGATTAGATAAAGCGAAAGCTTTGCCAGAAATGGATAAAGACCAAGCCAAAGTGGTAAAAGAATACCGTAGTAATCTTGATTCATTCCTACAATACATTCCAAATTGGGTTAAAGTTGCGGTGGCACTTGCGCTTGGCTTAGGTACGATGGTGGGGTGGAAGCGTATTGTTGTGACTGTCGGCGAGCGTATTGGTAAGAACCACATGACCTATGGGCAGGGAATGTCGGCTGAACTGGTTGCAATGAGCACAATTGCTGCCGCCGATGGCTTGGGTATGCCCGTATCGACAACCCACGTTTTAAACAGCGCGGTTGCAGGGACGATGGTTGCCAATAAGTCTGGGCTGAACTTCGCAACAGTGAAGACAATACTTTCTGCATGGATCTTTACCTTACCAGCGACGATTTGTTTATCTGGTGGTTTATACTGGTTATTCTTACAGTTTGTATCATGATTTGATTTACTTTAAAGCCAAATCATGTAAAAGCTTTGCCTCGGCAAAGCTTTTTTTATGGGTCATAAGATAGCGATAGATACCGACAAAAACCAAGAATATTAGGCTCTAACTCAAGTAAATCAGTTTTAATTTGAATGCCTGAATGCCTGAATGCCTGAATGCCTGAATGCCTGAATGCCTGAATGCCTGAAGTAATGATTGTTCCTAAATAAGCGAAGAAGATCTACGTGAACCTATTACAAAAAGTTTTATTCCCCAAACGAGGAATATTTTTATTCTTGATTATCCGCTAAGATAACTGAGATACACAGTTTACTTAACTGCCTGTTTAGATCTATTTAAAAATATAGGCAATCGAAATTAGGGTTTACACTCCGCCATTCTCCAAAATAGAGAGTGGCTTTTTTTATTTCTATCTCTAAATATCGAAAAAAAAAGAGCTGTCGAAACAGCTCTTTGCATGTATTACGTGAGTTCAATTCAATTAAGCCTGTTGAATTCCAGCAACAACCCAATCCTGTTGTGAACCAGCAGGTTTAACAAAATGCCAGATTTCAGTAAATGGTTGTGGCAAGCTGTTTAAATCTTCGCTTACTGTTCCTGTAAAACGTACGCTGACAACATATTGACCATTTTCAGTTGCACTATCTGCTACCATTGCATTCAGGTTACTAAATTCAGCAACATCCTGATCCTGATTGGCCATGATGTCCTGATACATTGAATTAAAAAGCTCAGGTGTTAAATAGCGGCGAATTTCTTCAACATTACTTGCACTATTGACAGATTGAATGTGGTTGAAACGCTGACGTGCAACACGCAGGAATGCAGCAGGTTCAGTACCATCAGGGAGTTGATTGCCACTACTCATTGATGCTCCGCCAAATGCTGCTTGAGGAGCAGCCGTACCGCCACCGACAGATTGACCAAAGATATTGGTGTTATCGCCAGCCGTTTGACGCATAGTTGGTTGTGGGCTTACAGGACGGCCAAAGTTGTTTTGACCGTTATTATTTGGAGCATATGGATTAGCTGCGGCTAATTTTTTTTTTGCGCCGAATTTACGGAATACAAAGAAGGCGATAGCAGCTGCAAGAAGAACCCAAAGCCAGCTAGGAATGCCGCCTTTTTCTTCTTGTTGAGCTTGTTCAGCAGCTTGTTGTTCTGTTGCAGTTGGATTCTTATCATCAGCAAGCGCATTTGCAGCAACTGCACCTACAGCAGCACCTGCTACACCAGCAGCAACCATAGAACCTACGCCTGGACCTGATTTTTGAGTCGTCGTAGTTTTAGTTGTAGGTTGTTGGTACGATTGAGTTGTAGTTGGCTGAGATTGAGTCGTCGTTGTTGAACGAGTCATACCATGACTTTTGCCACCGCCCGCACGTTTAGCTTCTGCAACTGGTGCTGCGACCAAAGTTGCCATCAATAAAGCTGCCATCAAGCCACGCTGGTGTACTTGCATCGAAAATTCCTATTTAATTCCAAGATGTAAGTGTATTTATGAAGGTATTCGTTGATAATTTCAACTAAAAAAGTATGTTTTTTTATGTCAGCTCATCACTAAGCTGGATTGCCTCAGTGAGAGCTTCATGTAAGCGTGCAACGGCAATGATTTGAACGCCATCAATAGTTTTTTGCGGTGCATTAGCTCTTGGTAAAATGATATATTTAAAGCCATGCTTAGTTGCTTCTTTTAATCTTTCTTGACCATTCGGTACAGGACGAATCTCACCAGACAGTCCAACCTCACCAAAAACTGCCAATTGTTGTGGCAGTGCTTTACCTCTTAAACTTGATGCACAAGCCAATAAAACCGCAAGATCAGAGCCAGTCTCGGTAATCTTTAAACCACCTACTACATTGACATAAACATCTTGTCCTGAGGTTTGTACACCACCATGACGATGCATCACTGCAAGTAACATATTCAAACGGTTCTGCTCTAAGCCAAGTGCCACTCGACGTGGTTGCCCGTGTGCATCATCAACTAAGGCTTGAACTTCGACCAAGAGAGGGCGCGTTCCTTCACGGCTGATCATGACAATTGAACCAGGAATCGCTTCATCATAACGACTGAGAAAAATTGCAGATGGATTAGCGACTTCTCGTAACCCTTTATCGGTCATGCCAAAGACACCTAGCTCGTTGACTGCTCCGAAACGGTTTTTCACGGCACGAATCATACGATATCGAGAATCCGACTGACCTTCGAAATACAGTACGCAATCCACCATATGTTCAAGCACACGTGGTCCAGCTAAAGCACCTTCTTTAGTTACATGCCCCACGATAAATAACGCTGTTCCGCTATTTTTTGCAAAACGTGTGAGCAGTGCGGCTGATTCACGGATTTGTGAGACACCACCTGGTGCAGATTGTAAGGTTTCTGTATATAAGGTCTGAATCGAGTCTAAAATCGCAACGGCTGGTCTTTCTTGAGCCAATACTTCACAGATTCTTTCCACGCAAGTTTCAGCCATAACTCTGAGTTGGTCTGTAGGCAGATCTAAACGTTGAGCACGTAAGGCAACTTGTGAAAGTGATTCTTCGCCTGTGACATAAAGAGCTGAACTTTTCTTACTAGCCATGTGAGTTGCGGTTTGCAATAAAATTGTTGATTTACCAATACCAGGATCACCACCAATCAGTACAACAGAGCCTGTAACCAAACCGCCACCGAGTACACGATCGAATTCACTGATCCCTGTTCGCAGACGAGTTTCATGTGAAATTGAGATTTGATTAAGGGTTGTGATATTAGCACTTTGACCAGCATAACCACCGCCCATTTTAGGCTGAGCTCTATGACTAACTGTTGGTTCCAGTCGAACTTCTACTAGGCTATTCCATTCGCCACACTCAGAACATTGACCAGCCCATTTAGAATGATCTGCACCACATTGTTCACATCGATAAACAGTTTTAATTTTTGCCATATATAAAATTGAAAATTTGCGATAAATTAGTTAAAAAGTAGAGTAATTACGGAAAAGATCAATATCGTTCATTTTCTTGATAAGGAATTAAGATTAAACGGTGTTTTCGTAATTGACTGGTTAAAGGGAAGTGCTCAGAAAAATAACACGATATAAGACTTTTACAAGTAAGATATAGTAGGTTCTTGAGTCGAAAATTCTTTAAATTCACTTTTTCCACGGAAGGTCTTTGAGCATTTGCTCATTTGTTGTCATAAGAATTATATTGAATGGCATAAATATTGCTGATGCTCAGACAAATGAAAATGTATCAATTGATATATTTTTAAATTATACAAAAGGTTGATGTTTATGAGTGCAGCAGAAATTGTTGATTGGATAAATGGTATTATTTGGAGCAAAGCTCTGATCTATTTATGTTTAGGTGCAGGTTTATTTTTCTCCGTTCTAACAAGGTTTGTTCAAGTTCGTCAGATCAAAGATATGATAAGCCTCCTCATTAAAGGAGGCTCATCGGCACAAGGTATTTCTTCGTTTCAAGCACTCGCTGTTTCACTCTCAGGTCGTGTTGGTGTAGGTAATATTGCAGGTGTAGCAGCAGCAATTGGTTTTGGTGGACCAGGTGCGGTCTTCTGGATGTGGCTTGTTGCATTTTTAGGAGCGAGTACTGCTTATGTTGAATCAACCTTAGGTCAAATTTATAAAGTTGAATATCAAGGACAATATCGTGGTGGACCCGCTTTTTATTTTGATAAAGGTCTAGGTCAGCGTTGGTTAGGTATTTTATTTGCGATTGCCGCGATCATTTCATGTGGTTTGTTTTTACCCGGTATTCAAGCAAATGCAGTAGGTAATGCTTTCACACAAATCACAGGTGAAGGTGCAATTGTTTTTGGAAATGTCGGCACTTATAAACTACTCGCTTTAGTTGTGATTGTAACACTACTTGCAGTCATCATTTTTGGTGGTATCAAACGTATTGCAAAATTCGCTGAATTTGTAGTGCCGTTTATGGCGGCTGGCTATATTGTAATGGCATTAATTATTGTCTTTATCAATATCGATAAGTTACCTGGTGTGATTTCCTTAATTTTCGCTGATGCCTTTTCTCCTATGGCAGGTCTTGGTGCTGCAATTGGTTGGGGAGTAAAACGTGGCGTGTATTCTAACGAAGCAGGTCAGGGTACAGGACCACATGCCGCTGCCGCAGCTGAGGTAGAGCATCCTGCTCAACAAGGTTTAGTACAAGCATTCTCAATTTATATCGATACTTTATTTGTTTGCTCTGCTACTGCATTTATGATTCTTATTACTGGAATGTACAATGTTCAAGGTACTCTAGAAGCAGGTCAATTTATTGTACAAAATGTTGCCGCCACGGCTGAAATTGGCTCTCCTGCGTTTACTCAAATGGCAGTAAGTACAGTATTTGGTGGTTTTGGACAAATCTTTGTTGCATTAGCTGTATTCTTCTTCGCATTTACAACGATTGTTGCGTATTACTATATTGCTGAAACCAATATTACTTATTTAAGTTATATTACTAAAACTCCATCTTTATTATTTATCACCAAATGCTTCATCATTCTTTCTGTTTCATATGGTGTAATCAGTGCAACAGGTTATATTTGGGGAATTGGAGATATCGGTGTAGGTTTAATGGCTTGGATTAATATCATTGGTATTATTGTCACTTACTTCATTTGGAAACCAACGATTAAAGCGTTGAGAGATTATGAACAGCAGCAAAAAGCAGGTGTTAAAGAGTTTACTTTTGATCCAGTAAAACTTGGTATTCGTAATGCTACGTTCTGGGAAGATCGTATTAAGAATAAACAAAAGTAATATCATAATAAATTAAAGTAAATATCTAGATATAAAGGCAGCCTTCAGAGGCTGCTTTTTTATTGCCTAATTTTTAAGCTATTGAAAAATATGGAGTCAAAAAAGTGCATTGAGTTGGTACATCCTTGTGCGTATGATCAGGTCCATTTGTATTTAACTTGAAATGTTGAGTTGTACAGACAGAAAATTGGCTAGCTAAAACATCATCAAAGCAATTTACAATGCAAGAAGATGCCATTAAATGGTGCGAATTGTCATTTTGATTTGAGCATTAGCTAACGAACGAAAAATACTTGAGAGTTTTTGTAAAAATGTCGAATCAAAATTTAGGTGAGGCCAACGAGCAAAGTGAGCTTCACCGTAGTCTATCTAATCGACATCTTCAACTGATTGCAATTGGTGGAGCAATCGGAACGGGATTGTTTATGGGGTCAGGCAAAACCATTAGTTTAGCTGGACCATCTATTTTATTCATTTATGGCTTGATCGGTATCATGGTGTTTTTCGTCATGCGTGCTTTAGGTGAATTACTCTTATCGAATTTAAAGTATAAATCTTTTATTGATTTATCCACTGATTTAATCGGTCCTTGGGCGGGTTATTTTGTTGGATGGACGTATTGGCTATGTTGGGTCACGATTGGTATTGCCGACCTATCAGCCATTATTTACTATCTTGAATTTTTCAATGGGGGTGAGTCATTTACTCCATTGGGCGGATTGTTGATTAGTAGTGTTGCGATTCTATTTGTACTTGGGTTGAACCTTGTCACCGTAAAATTATTCGGTGAAATGGAATTCTGGTTTGCAATGGTTAAAATCACAGCAATTATTGTCTTAATTGCGGTTGGTTTATGGATGATCTTTACGGGGTTCACTAATGCTGCGGGTACAACGGCGAGTATTAGTAACTTGTGGACACATGGTGGTATGTTCCCTAAAGGGTTAGATGGCTTCCTCGCAGGCTTCCAAATTGCAATTTTTGCCTTTGTCGGTGTAGAGTTGGTCGGTACAACCGCTGCTGAAACACAAGATCCACAACGTAACTTACCGAAAGCGATTAACTCAATTCCAATTCGTATCATTATTTTCTACGTATTGGCATTGTTCGTGGTGATGTGTGTAACACCTTGGGATCAAATTAACCCTAAAGTCAGCCCATTCGTAAACATCTTCTCACAAGCAGGTATTGCTTCTGCGGCGATTATTATGAATTTGGTGGTGTTATCTTCAGTGATGTCATCAATGAATAGTGGTGTATTTTCGACTAGTCGTATGCTATTTGGTTTATCAACGGATAAGCAAGCACCAAAATTATTTGGTAAATTGTCTAAATCTGCCGTTCCTTCAAAAGCATTGGTTTTCTCATCAATCTGTATCTTTATTGGTGCATTTGTACAGTTCATTTATAAAGTACAGACGGGAACCAATGATGAAGTGACAGCGTTTACTCTAGCAACCACTTTATCAACCATCCTGTTTATCTGTGTCTGGATTGTGATTATGTGGAGTTACATTAACTACCGTAAAAACCGTCCGGAGTTACATGCACAATCAACCTTTAAACTCCCTGGTGGCGTGTTTACCTGTTGGGTGGTGATTTTATTCTTCCTTGCTACCATCTACTTCCTTGCGCTAGATGAAACCACTTTAGAGTCACTTAAAGTTAGCCCAATCTGGTTTGTTATTTTGGCAATTGGTTATTTCTTAAATAAAAAGAAGTAAGCAGTTAAAGAAGTAATTGACATGAACGTCGGCATCTAAGTCGGCGTTTTTTTATGGATATTGTTTTATTCCTTCAAGTTTAGACTTTAGCCAATCTGATGATCACGCTATACTGCTCCGAATTGTAAAAGTTAGGTGCTCAGATGCGTCAAGTCATTTGTTCGATCGGTTTATTATTCAGTAGTGTGGTACTTACTGCATGTGGTCAGTCAGGGGCATTGCAATTACCTTCTGATATCAATCATGACAAACGTGCAAAATACCTGCTTTATAAAAATGAAACGTCTCAGGCTAAAACGTCATCTGATGATGTGAAAGCTGAAAACCAAGCAGCAACATCTTCAACAGTATCACAGACAACCTCACCTTAAGTTTGTAAATAAGGACATCTTCATGAGTTTCACTCGCATTAATGGAGTATTGCATGCTGAGCAATGTTCATTAGATCAGCTCGCACAGCAATTTGGCACGCCTTTATATGTTTACTCAAAATCTACATTTGAGAAGCATTATTTAGATATGCATCGTGCTTTTGATTTTATTGATCATCAAATCTGTTTTGCAGTGAAGTCAAACTCAAATATCGCTGTTCTGAATGTATTAGCAAAACTTGGTGCAGGTTTTGATATTGTGACGGGTGGGGAACTAGCACGTGTTCTCGCAGCAGGTGGTGAACCTTCAAAAATTGTATTTTCTGGTTTAGGTAAATCTGAAGCTGACATTGAAAAGGCTTTGACCGTAGGTATTGCATGTTTCAATGTTGAATCTCATGCTGAACTTGATCGGATCCAAAAAGTAGCCGCAAAATTAGAAAAAAAAGCCCCGATTTCATTACGTGTAAACCCAGATGTCGATGCGAAAACTCATCCCTATATCTCAACAGGTTTGAAAGAAAACAAGTTTGGTATTCCAAGTGATACGGTCAATGAGACTTATCAATATGCGGCGTCATTACCAAATCTTGAGATTGTCGGTATTGACTGCCACATCGGTTCGCAATTGACAGAAACCAAGCCTTTTGTTGATGCGCTTGATCGGGTCATTGTGATGATTGAACAGTTGAAAGGTCTGGGCATCAACCTCAAACATATTGATATTGGTGGTGGTCTAGGCGTTTGTTATAAAGATGAAACTCCGCCAAGTGTTGAAGAGTATGCTAATTCAATGCGTCCAGCTTTAGAAAAGCTCGGTCTCAAAGTGTATATGGAACCAGGACGTAGTATTTCTGCCAATGCAGGTGCATTACTCACCAAGGTGGATTTACTCAAGCCGACGAATCATCGTAACTTTGCCATTATCGATGCAGCGATGAATGACTTAATTCGCCCAGCTTTATATGAAGCGTGGATGGATATTCAGTCAGTCAATCCAAATCCTGATGTTGAAGTTAAAACTTGGGATTTAGTTGGTGCAATCTGTGAAACAGGTGATTTCTTGGGTAAAGAGCGTGATTTAGCACTTCAAGAAAATGATGTCCTTGCTGTATTAGGTGCAGGTGCCTACGGTTTTGTAATGAGCTCGAACTACAACACGCGTGGTCGTGCTGCCGAAGTTATGGTCAGTGGTGATCAAGCCTATGTAATTCGTGAGCGTGAAAGCATAGAATCACTGTGGGAAAAAGAACGTTTACTGCCTGAGGAGTAAGATACAATGTATTTAGAATTTACCAAAATGCATGGTTTGGGCAATGACTTTATGGTTGTAGACCTGATCACGCAGCGTGCTTATTTAGATACTATCACTATTCAGCGTTTAGCCGATCGTCATTTTGGTGTGGGTTTTGATCAACTTTTGATTGTTGAACCACCTGATTTTCCTGATGTTGATTTTAAATATCGTATTTTTAATGCCGATGGTTCAGAAGTAGAACAATGTGGTAATGGTGTACGTTGTTTTGCTCGCTTTGTACATGAACGTCAACTGACGACCAAAACTAAAATTCGTGTACAAACTAAAGCGGGTATTGTAGAGCCTGAATTGGGTGCCAATGGGTGGGTTCGGGTTAATATGGGCCCACCAAAGTTTCTTCCAGAAGAAATTCCATTTATTGCTCAGGAGCATGAGGATATTGAGGGCTTGTATTCGCTTGCTTTGGCAAATGAAAAAAGCATCAATATTGATGTGGTGAATATGGGGAATCCTCATGCTGTGACTATCGTACCTGATGTATTAACTGCTGATGTTGAGCGTATTGGCCCACAAGTAGAATCACATATACGGTTCCCTTCACGGGTGAATGCTGGTTTCATGCAAATCATTGATGAAAAGCATATCCGTTTGCGTGTGTTTGAACGTGGTGTCGGCGAGACTTTAGCCTGTGGTACAGGGGCTTGTGCAGCAGCGGTGAGTGGTATGCGCCGTGGTTTACTTGCCAATGAAGTTGAAGTTCAGCTTGCAGGTGGTAAGTTGCATATCGCTTGGCGTGAAGGTGATGTGGTTTGGATGACAGGTCCAACCACGCATGTCTACGATGCACGATTGGATTTACGATATTTCCAAGGTTAATCTTGGAATCAGTAGACATTCCTAAATGGAGTGTCTACATGAAGAGAAAATTATAATTTCAAAGGATAACAATGAATCATTTAGTTTTTCTTGCAGGTGCGTCTGGAAATACTCAATTGTGGAATCCTTTAGTTGCCAAACTTCCAGAAGCCTACACCAGACAAATAATTCATTATCCAGGCTTTCATGGTGTGGCAACTGATCCAGAGATTAACAATTTTGATGATCTGAGCAATTATGTTGTTGCACAGATTCAGCAACCTTCTATTCTCATCGCTCAATCCATGGGTGGGATTTTTGCAATTGCTGCGGCCTTACAGAAAACTGATTTAGTTAAAGGTCTTGTATTGATTGCAACTTCAGGTGGAATCAATTTAGATCGATTTCAGGTGCAAGATTGGCGTCAGCTTTATCGACAGGAATATTTGGAATCCCCTGATTGGTTTGTGACGACAAAGGTCGATTATGAGGAATTTCTATCTACGATAGAGGTAGAAACATTACTCATTTGGGGCGATCAAGATTCAGTTAGCCCAATCGAAGTTGGGCAATATTTAAATCAGATACTTAAAAAATCAAAACTTTATATTGTCGAGGGTGGTGATCATGGGCTGGCAAAGCAGGATGCAGATGAAGTGGCAATACAAATAAATGCCTATTTAAAAATGATTTAGACCATGATTAAAACGTATAAAAAGCGTGCTGTGATACCAGCACGCTTTTTTTTATGACTTATCGCTTACTCAATGCTAGTTTCAGTGCAAACACGATAAAAATACTTCCTGTGACGCGATCCATATATCGAATAAATTTAGGTTGCTTTAAATAAGTGGAAATGGACTGCATCGCAGCAATTAGAAAAATTGACCAGATCAATCCGATTACGACATGTATCATCACAAGACTCATGGTCCAAATTACTGGAGATGCAGACTGTGGAATAAACTGTGGCAAAAAGGAAATATAGAAAATACCGACTTTGGGATTGAGTAAATTTCCCCAAAAACCTTTCATAAACCAATTTTGCCTTGTCACTGCTGAATTATTTAAACTCGCAAGTTTGCTACGAGGTTTTAAAAGCAGATTAAGTCCTAACCATGTCAGGTAAATTGCCCCGATCCATTTCAAAGCATTAAAAGCAAGATCCGAAGTCATCAACAATGCACCTAAGCCACAGGCCACGATCACTCCCCACACAATACAACCTAGATTAATTCCTAAAGCTGCTTGAAATGCTTTCATTTTACCTTCAAGTGTTGCGGTACGGATGATGAGTGTTGTATCTAGACCAGGAGTAATCGTAAGAATTGAGATTGCAATGAGATAAGGGATAAGCAACATTGACATGGTGATGGCGCTACAAAAAACTTGAAATATATTGTATTACACAGCTATATATACTTTGAGATTTGTTTAAAGATAAATCAGAAGAAAATTTGTTAAAATACAAGTTGGTCGATATTCCAAGATGGAGAGAAATTTGGAAACTCCTATAAAACTTCTTTCCATGTGGTTAAAAGAACGCATTATTCAAAATCAATCGGAACATACGATTGCAGCATATCAACGTGATTTAACCGATTTTTTAAATTTTTGTGAATACAAAAAGCTACGATTAGAAGATGTCGAAGCATCTGATTTAAGAGAATACTTGGCTGCACGAGTTGAGCAAGATCAATTGAGTTCGAGTAGTCTGCAACGCCATTTAACATCAATTCGTCAGTTTATGAAGTGGGCTGAGCAAGGTCAGTATCTACAACAAAATCCATCTGAAGACTTTCGATTAAAGCGCCAGCCGCGTCCTTTGCCTGGGATGATTGATATTGAAACAGTGAATCAGATTCTAGATCAGGCAGCGCCCGAGAAGCCGATCGAACAACAACTATGGCTACGTGATAAAGCAATGCTTGAACTTCTTTATTCCAGTGGATTGCGCTTAGCCGAATTACAAGGGTTAAAGATTAAGGATATTGATTTTAATCGACAATTGTTGCGTATAATGGGTAAAGGCAACAAAATGAGAGTTGTGCCGTTTGGAAGCAAGGCAAAACAAGGCTTGATTGAATGGCTTAAAGTTTACCGAATTTGGCAAGGAAATTTTACTGCCGAATCAGCAGTTTTCATCTCACAACGAGGAAATACATTACAATCTCGTCAAATTGAAAATCGCGTTAAATTGCAAGCACAAAGAGCAGGTGTTAATGTCGATGTACATCCGCATTTATTACGCCATTGTTTTGCTAGCCATATGCTTTCAGCAAGCGGTGATTTACGCTCAGTTCAGGAGATGTTAGGACACAGTAATTTATCAACGACCCAAATTTATACCCATGTTGATTTTGATCAATTAGCAAAAGTCTATGATCAAGCCCATCCGCGAGCACAAAAAAATGAGTGAACAACAAGAAACAGCTTTATCGTTGGATAATGAAGTATTTATTCAGTGTGCGAATTATATTGAGAAGATTTTATTTCAATATCAAACAATAATAGGTGCAGACTATCAAGGTTATTTGAATCATTGTAAGCGTGTGGCTGTTTGTTGTTTAATCCTAGCCCAAGATGAGTGCCAACAAACCCGTGATAAAATTGCAATTGCGGTTGCTTTTCATGATATTGGTATTTGGACAGCAAAAACGATTGATTACATTCAACCCTCTGTGCAGCAGATGAGGCAATATCTTGAAATCAATCAACTATCTGATTGGCAAAATGAACTAACTTTAATGATTACGGAGCATCACAAGCTAACAACTACCGAATGTGATCAATATCCCTTAGTTGAGCATTTTAGAAAGGCTGATTATGCCGATTTTTCATTAGGATTATTACGTTCAAATATTCCCTTTCAAACTTTTAAATATTTAACGCAACAATATCCGAATTGTGGTTTTCATAAGAATTTGATGTTTCTTGGGTTTAAACGTTTTTTGCATAAGCCATGGAGTCCATTACCAATGTTTAAATGGTAATTGCGGTATTCTTTTTTGAGTAAAATTAGATTATAAACAATACATGATGTTGCAAACTTGAATGTTTAATAACCGACTGTTTTTTTATTTGTATTCGCAATTTATTGAACAAACATTCTTACTTTATTGCCAAGTTTTTGCAAAATGTAAATTGGATTAAGATTTATCAGAAATGATCGGTTACAGATCTTTTGTACGTGTTTTTATATAACCATTTTAGGTGGTTGAATTATATAAAATATTAGCTAAATCAAACTCTAATATAAGTGCTGAAAGTATAATAATATTTATATGCTGAATAACCTGCCAAAATTAGTGAACTGAGCATTTCATCTTTTTTACAGTCATAGCGAAAATTGTGACTTGACCGAAATGCCAAATACATTGCAAGATAGGGCACCTAAAAAGTTTCGATCGAAGAGTTAGAATGCTCTTCACTACATTTACTTGCTTAGAACAGCCGAGGATTACATGAAGGCTCTTGTCGCTGTAAAACGTGTGGTTGATGCCAACGTTAAAGTTCGTGTTAAGCCGGACAATACTGGGGTTGACCTTACTAACGTTAAGATGTCAATTAACCCATTCTGTGAAATCGCAGTCGAAGAAGCGGTTCGCTTAAAAGAAAAAGGAACGATTTCAGAAATCGTTGTTGTTTCAGTGGGTTCTAAAGACGCGCAAGAACAAATTCGTTCTGCAATGGCTTTAGGCGCTGACCGTGGTATCTTAGTTGAAACTGCTGATGAAATTGGCGCTTTAGAAGTTGCTAAAATTTTAAAAGGCGTTGTTGATGCTGAAAAACCAGAACTAATTCTTCTTGGTAAACAAGCAATTGATGATGACTCTAACCAAGTAGGTCAAATGCTTGGTGCTTTACTTGGTGCTGGTCAAGGTACTTTTGCATCTGAAGTTAAAGTTGACGGCGGTAAAGTACAAGTTACTCGTGAAGTTGATGGCGGTTTACAAACTGTTGAGCTTGGTCTTCCAGCAATCATCACAACTGACTTACGTTTGAATGAGCCACGTTATGCTGCTCTTCCAAACATCATGAAAGCGCGTAAAAAACCGCTTGATACTAAGTCTCCTGCTGACTACGGCGTTGCAACTGGTACTAAACTTAAAACAGTTAAAGTTGAAGCACCTGCTGAACGTAAAGCTGGCGTACAAGTGAAGTCTGTAGACGAGCTTGTTGAAAAATTGAAAAACGAAGCGAAAGTGATCTAATACAGAAGGATACAATCATGAGTATTTTAGTTATCGCTGATCACAACAACCAGACACTTAACGGTGCAACTTTAAACGTTGTTGCGGCAGCTCAAAAAATCGGTGGTGATATTACTGTATTAGTAGCTGGTTCTGGCGCTCAAGCAGTTGCTGATGCTGCTGCTAAAGTTGCTGGTGTGAGTAAAGTATTACTTGCTGACAATGCTGCTTATGCAAACCAATTGGCTGAAAACGTAGCTGCTTTAGTTGCGGATTTAGCGAAAGGTTACAAATACGTATTAGCTGCTTCTACAACAACTGGTAAGAACATTCTTCCACGTGTTGCTGCACTTCTTGACGTAAGCATGATTTCAGACATCATTGCTGTTGAATCTGCAAATACTTTCAAGCGTCCTATCTATGCAGGTAACGCAATCGCAACTGTTCAATCTGACGAAGCAATCATCGTTGGTACAGTTCGTGGTACAGCATTTGATGCTGCAGCTGCTGAAGGCGGTTCTGCTGCAGTTGAAGCTGTTGCTGAAGCGAAAGATGCTGGTATTTCTAAGTTTGTAAGCGAAGAAATCGTGAAACTTGATCGTCCAGAATTAACTGCTGCGCGTATCGTTGTTTCTGGTGGTCGTGGTGTAGGTTCTGGTGAAAACTATCACAAAGTACTTGACCCATTAGCTGATAAGCTTGGTGCTGCTCAAGGTGCTTCACGTGCTGCGGTAGATGCTGGTTTCGTACCAAACGATTTCCAAGTTGGTCAAACTGGTAAAATCGTTGCGCCAGATCTTTACTTGGCAATCGGTATCTCTGGTGCGATTCAGCACTTAGCGGGTATGAAAGATTCTAAAGTTATTGTTGCAATCAACAAAGACGAAGAAGCGCCAATCAACAGCGTTGCTGACTACTGGTTAGTGGGCGATTTGAACACTGTTGTACCAGAATTGGTATCTAAACTTTAATTCTCTGAATTAAGTTTGAAACGCTCCGAAAGGGGCGTTTTTTTATGTTAAAAATAAGAATAAATAAATGAGAGCATTACCCATGAATTATACTTTTAAGACCTATTTTCTGATGCTGGCTCATTATAATCAGTGGGCAAATCAAACGTTATTTTCTACGCTCATCGGCTTAACAGAGGAGCAATTAAATCAAGATTGTAAAGTTTATTTTAAATCCCTTATGCAAATGGCAAATCATGTGTTGGTAGGAGATATACTTTGGTTTGAGCGTATCAAAGGTGTTGTTGCATCAACGTATACTTTGGATGAAATTCTTTATAATCAACTCGCCCAATTAGAGAATGCTCGAATTGAACATGATCAAAGTCTGATAAATTTTATTCATGAACATGATGAAGTTTCATTCCATCAAACCATTAGTTATGTCCGTCGAGGTCAAATTTATACTGAGCCTTTGATTGAAATATTGGCACACCTATTTAACCATCAAACGCATCATCGAGGTCAAATGCACAGCATGATCTTTGAGCTAACAGCAAAGTCCTTGGAGCTAGACTTAATTTTCTTTCAAAGAGAATGTGCCTATTTATACCGCTGATTTTAAAAAACTGGATTGAATATTTTATTAAAAATGCCTTTATTTTGATTAAAAAGTAACCTTTTATTCTATTCACTAAAAAATGGAAAACTAGATTTTTAACTTATTAATTCTAATAAATTTTTTATTGTAAAAAAATGCTATTTTCAGATTAGCAAACTCCCAGTTAACCTGTCATTTATGCTATAATTTTTCGCAATATTTTTTAATTTTAGTTCAATTTTCTGAACTAATTTTTTGCAAGATTGAATACATAAAAACAAGTAGAGCCATCTACTTGTAAACAAGGAGTATGCATGAGCGTATCGGAAATTAGACCGATTGCCATTGAGGACGAACTCAAGCATTCATATCTAGATTACGCGATGAGCGTAATTGTATCTCGTGCATTGCCAGATGTGAGAGACGGTCTTAAACCTGTTCACCGTCGTGTGTTGTTTGCAATGCATGAATTGGGCAATGATTATAACAAAGCATACAAAAAGTCTGCTCGTGTTGTCGGGGACGTGATCGGTAAATACCATCCTCACGGTGACATTGCGGTATATGAAACCATTGTTCGTATGGCGCAGGACTTTAGTTTGCGTTATATGCTGGTGGATGGTCAAGGTAACTTCGGTTCTGTCGATGGGGATAGCGCAGCAGCAATGCGTTATACCGAAGTTCGTATGCAGAAGCTCACCCATGAAATCTTAGCAGACTTAGAAAAAGATACTGTTGATTGGGAAGATAACTACGACGGTTCTGAGCGTATTCCTCAAGTGATGCCGACACGTATTCCAAATCTTTTGATTAATGGTACGACGGGTATTGCGGTAGGTATGGCGACCAATATGGCGCCGCATAACATGACAGAAGTGGTGAATGCATGTTTAGCCTATGCCAATAATCCGAATATTTCGATTGAAGGCTTGATGGAGCATATTACGGGTCCAGATTTCCCTACAGGCGGTATTATTTACGGTAAATCAGGCATTGTTGATGCCTATCGGACTGGTAAAGGGCGTTTGCATATCCGTGGTAAATATCACTTCGAAGAAGATCAAAAAACGGGTCGTACGACGATTGTCTTTACTGAGATTCCTTACCAGGTTAACAAGGCAAAAACCATTGAGCGTATTGCCGAGTTAGTGAAAGAAAAGAAACTTGAAGGTATTTCTGAACTGCGCGACGAGTCAGATAAAGACGGTATGCGTATTGCGATCGACTTGAAGCGTGGTGAAAATGCAGAAGTTGCAGTGAATAACTTATTCCTGCATACCCAACTTCAAAACTCGTTCAGCATCAACATGGTTTGCTTAGACAACGGTCAGCCTAAGTTGATGAACCTGAAAGATATTATTGCGGCATTTATTCGTCATCGCCAAGAAGTCGTGACTCGCCGTACCATGTTCGAATTGCGTAAAGCACGTGAACGTGGACATATCTTAGAGGGTTTAACGGTTGCCTTGGCAAATATTGATGCCATTATTGAAACCATTAAAACTTCTGCTAACCCCGCTGAAGCACGTGAGCGTTTACAGGCAGGTGAGTGGGCAGGCGGTGGTGTGGTTACACTACTTGAAAAAGCAGGTGCGATTTCTGTTCGTCCCGATGAGATTGAAGGCGAAGACCCTACACGTCCATTTGGCTTGTCAGGTGATATTTATCGTTTATCTCCAACACAGGTTGCCGCAATTCTGGAATTGCGTTTGCATCGTTTAACGGGTCTCGAACAAGACAAGTTACATGCAGAATACTCTGAAATCTTAGGTCAAATCGCTGAATTAACAGCAATTCTCAATGATTTTAATTTATTGATGAATGTGATCCGTGAAGAGCTTGCTTTAATCTTGCAACAATATGGTGATGGGCGTCGTACTGAAATTGTTGAATCAGGCGTTGATTTCTGCCGTGAAGATTTGATCCCAGAAGAACAAGTGGTATTGACTGTTTCTCAAACAGGTTATGCGAAAACTCAACCACTTTCTGATTATCAAGCGCAACGTCGTGGTGGTCGTGGTAAGTCTGCAACTTCGATGAAAGATGATGATATTATTCAACATTTGATTGTTGCATCGAATCACGCGACAGTATTGTGCTTTACCAATGTTGGTAAAGTTTATCGCTTGAGAGTGTTTGAGGTTCCGCAAGCTTCACGTGGTGCAAAAGGTCGTCCAATTATTAATTTGCTTCCATTGGATGCAAATGAAACCGTGACTGCAATCTTACCGTTGACTGAATTCCCTGAAAATCACTATGTATTCATGGCAACAGCATCAGGTACGGTTAAACGTGTTGAATTAGCACAATTTAGCAATGTTCGTTCTAATGGTTTACGTGCGATTGAGTTGAACGAAGAAGATACTTTAATCGGTGTTGCAATTACCGATGGTAATCAGCAGATCATGTTGTTCTCGAACGAAGGGAAGGCAATTCGTTTTGCTGAAACAGATGTTCGTGCGATGGGACGTACGGCCAAAGGCGTGCGTGGTATGCGTGTGAGTTTTGCAAGCAATACCGTTGAATCTGAGGATGCTGAAGTCGAAAATGATGATAGCGATGACAATGATGATTCATCAGATTCGAATGTTGTCAGTCGTATTGTTTCACTTGTGGTTGTACCTGAAACGGGTGAAGTACTGTGTGCTTGTGCAAACGGATATGGTAAACGTACACCAGTGGATGACTTCCCAACCAAGAAACGTGGTGGTAAAGGTGTGATTGCAATCAAGACCAGCGAACGTAATGGTGAGCTAGTTGGTGCGGTATCCATTGATGAAAGCAAAGAGCTGATGCTGATTTCTGATGGGGGCACACTAGTGCGTACCCGTGCTGCTGAGGTTGCAACCACAGGTCGTAATGCACAAGGTGTTCGTTTAATCCGCTTAAGCGATGCTGAAACCTTAGTCGGTGTTGTTTCGATTGCAGCTGTAGAAGATGACGAAGAGTTAGACGTTACAGAAGAAACGGAAAATACAGAGGTTGAGGCTGTAACTTCTGAAGAAGCGACAGTAGAACCAAAAGATGATACGCCAGAAGCGTAAGTCATCTAAGATCATAAAAAAGGAAGCTAATCGGCTTCCTTTTTTATTGATTTCATCATCACTAACCGATAATAAGAAAGTGCCAGTAAAATTGCAGCTACCGTCGCAAGATAAATAAGTTTAGGAACAACAATGGATGTTGCGACCCCCATCTGATTCAGTTGTACGAACACTTGTACGCCATTGGTGGATGGTAGTAACCACGCCAAGAATTGCATCCATTCAGGCATAGCTTGATGTGGCCATGCTGTTCCTGTTAATAGAAACAAAGGCACTGAAGTCACAACAATTAAATGTCCGACTCGTTCGGGCATATCCACCAATGAACCAATAAGCATTGCTAAACCAATGATACAACTCACATAAATTGGAACAGCGAATAGCATTCCCCAGAAATTACCCCCATGCGGATATTCATATAACCAAAAGGTGAAGCCAAATAAATAGAGACAACCTAAACATCCGATGGTTAATATTGCAGCAAAAATCGCAAAAAACTCTGATCGGTTGGCAACCCAACCTTTTTCTCTATAGCTCGCAATCAACATTGCGAGCCCGAGTAATATGGTTTGATGAATAATAAGACTGGATACAGCAGGAAAAATATAGCTGCCATAGCCAGATAATGTATTAAATAGAGGAATCTGATGAATTGATATCTCAGGATGAAATGAAGAAGCTTTGCCAAATTTTTCTAAATATTCTTGTAAACTCGCTTCAATTGAAGTCGCTAGACCAATTCCCACTTCTTTGGTTCGAATGAAATAGGCTGTACTTAGGTAAAGACCGATTCCACCCATTTCGCCGCGTTTCAAACTATTGGTAAGATTTTCGGGTAAAAGTAAAATGCCTTCAGCTTTCTGATTTTTTACGAGTTTCTCAGCTTCTAGGAAATTATCGGTAACTGTTGTGATTCGAATATGTGGACTATTAGCAGCTTGACTAATAATTTTTGAGGTTAAAATACTTTGTTCTTGGTCAACAATCACAATTGGGATATCTGCTGCCGACTGAGCTTTATAAGCAGTAGGATAGAAAAAACTATACATGATTACAGCTGCAATCAATGTGGTAAATACAGAACTATTTGCAACAATATTTTTAAACGTTTGGATGTAATAGAAGCAAAATGATTTCATTGATTTTGCTCCTGAATATTTTTCTTCAATAAACGAATACTTAAACCTAAATAAAGAGCAGAGAAAATAACTAAAATACCAAAAGGAATGAGAGATACGGCAATATCGCTACCGATCACCCATTGCTCAGTTTGTAGTTTTGCATAAGGCGTATAAGGAATAATCATTGACCAAAATTGAGTAAATGCTGGTGCATTATTCAGGGGGAGGGTAATTCCCGAGAAACTAGGTGATGATCCACCGTAAAGTGCAATAAAACCAAAGGTTTTAGGTAGATCTTTGGTGGCTAATACAACAGTACTGCTGATGACAGCATAGGAAAAATAAAGTAAAAATTGTGCAAGCAAAATTAGGCTGAGCGAGCCTGCAATAAAGTAGCCACGAATATGTGCTAGCCAAAACATCCAGCACCATGTCCACGCACAAAAAATAAAGACATAGGTCAGAATTTTACCTAATAGGCTAGAAATAATGTGTTTTGAGTCAACCCATTTATTCAGGGTTTTCCTTTTAAATTCCTGTCCAATGGCAAAAGCCACACAACAGCAAAGCAGTAGATGTAGCACCGCAGGCACCATGAATGGTTCCAGAAACAGTTCATAGCTCATATTAGGATTATATAGCGTAGAAATCTTAATATTTGGTGTGGGAACATCCAAGTAGGGGATTACATTTGATAAGTAACTCTGTCCCGTATAATCTGCCATACCGTTTAATGTACTCATCAGCATTGCAGAGGAAATGGTATTCCCAATACTAAAAAAAGATTGATTGTAGGCAATACTGATTTGTGCATCTTGTGCTTGTACTAATCTTTGTTCTGCACCATCGGGGATTAAAACGAATCCCCATGCTTCAGTTTTATTAATAAGCTGTTCGGCTTCATCTTGGCTAGTGGTGATGGTTTTTACTTGTAAAGTATGATTGATACTCAGTGCATGGATGACTTTACGGCTCATTTCACTTTGATCTTGATCAATCACAACGATAGGTAAATGCTCAGCTTTACCCGATGCAAACATATTGCCAAAAAGAAGAATCACCAACAAAGGGGCAATGATCGCCATAAAAAAATCAGCTTTATGGCGTTTTAAATAGCGCAACTCCCGAAGCATTACTGCAAACATCGGTTATTTTGCCTCTGCAATGTTAAATAAAACACTCATACCGACTTTTAGGTCTGGAATGGTTTGTTCTGGTACTAAATGAAATTTGAAACTACGAATATCATAACCGCCAGTTTGTCTTGTTGTCTTAATCGTTGCAAAATCACCTTCGGCATCAATTTTTTTCACTTTAAAATTTGCTTTACGGTTGAGTGCAGGAATAAAACCTTCCAGAGTTTTGGTTTTATAAATTGAGCTATACATGTCTTCACGGACATTCAAACTTACCCATAAATCATGGTCTTCAATAATGCTTACTACAGGGATACCTGTCGCGACTAACTCAGTTGGTTTACCGTAAGTTTTAGAAACAGTACCATCAGTCGGTGAATATAGTTTGGTCTCTTCGGTTAAAGCATTGGCTTCTTTTACCGCTGCTTGAGCCATAGCCACTTGTGCATCAGCAGTTGATTTTTGTTGCTCCGTACTGCCTCGTTTAGCGCGTGCGTACTGTTGATAAGCTGCTTCAGCAGTTTCACGTGCCGAAGTTTGGGCGGCTAACATTTCATCACGGCGTTGACGAGAAATGACACCTTGTTGAAATAAATTTTCACCACGTTTATAAGTGGTTGCTGCCAAATCAGCTTGGGTTTTCATTGCTTGCCAGTTGGCGTACAAGGTTTCGATATTCTCTTGCTGAGCACCACGATATACGGTTGAATGAAATGCTGTAGCACTTTGTAACGCTGCTTGTGCTTGCTCTTTCTTTGCCTCTAACTCTGGACTAACAAAACGAACCAAAGCCTGTCCTTTTTTGACGGGTTGTCCATCAGTGACGTAAAACTCTTCAATACGGCTTGGAACTTTGGTGCTGATATGTACTGTTTCTGCTTCAACGCGACCTTGTAATTCAATGGTCTGAGGTTGATAAGCTTTCCATAGACCATATGCAATTAAACCGAATAATAAAATAAGGATAATTAACCCAATAAGTTTGAGTTTTCCATTTTTAGATGATTTATTCGGTGGAATTTTTTTATTCAAAGGTGCTGTTTCAGTTTCTACTTTTTCTGTATGTTCAATTAGAGAAACTGGTTCAGATGCTTTTTCTTTTGTTTGAGCATCTGTTGTTTGATTGAGTTGATCTGTATCACGTTCTGAATTGGATGATGATGGATTCTGGCTCATAAATTTCTCCAATTAGCGGATATAGTCAGTACGTGGTTGATTAACGTAAAGCTTAAATTCATCAATAGAACCATAGCTTTGTAATAAGGTGGCCAAAGATAAAATATATTTATACGAGTTGAGCGCCATTTCAGTTTTTAAAGCACTTAAAGCATTTTGTGCGTCAATCACTTGCGTTGCAGTACCCATACCTTCTTTAAATGAAAGTTGTTGGATTCTTAAATTTTCTTGAGCTGCTTTGGTATTCTGGGTAAGTAATTGATGGCTATTTTGCGAAGAGTTTAATTCACTATAAGATTTGTATAAAACATTTTCGACTTCTTGTTTTGTCCGTTCAGTCATAAGCTCTGCTGCATGTTTTTTGAGCTCTGCTGCACGGATATTTTTATTATTGTCTATACCTGAGAATAAATTGTATTTTGCCATCACACCCACAATCCAATTTTCTTTGCTATCTAAGCCGTATTCTCCAAAAGCAAAAACACTTGGTTTTTTAGAGGCTTGTTGAACTTTCACATTTTCATTGGCCAATTCAGTATCTATTTGTAGTTTTTTAATCAAACTTGAGTTCTGATCATAATTTGCAAGCAATTTATCCAAAGAATGATTCTGAGTTAAATTCACAAAAAGTGGGGTGCTTAGACTGACACTTTCTTTGGTTTGTAATAGATTCTGTAAACTAAATTCGCTCGCTTTTAAATTAGACTGAGCATTTTGGTAAGTACGTTCAGCATTATTGCGTGCAACTTCAAATTGCATACGCTGTCCCTTATTAATAAAACCTTGTTTTTCAAGTTTTAGCGCATTGTTATAATGTTCTTGCATCGCATTCAAATTAAACAACGCTGACTTGGCTAATTGTTGTTGTAATTGCACATTGAAATAAGCCTGAATCATTTCGAAACGTTGTGTATCTTGCTGTTGTTTTTCACTAATATTTGAGCGTTTTGCTTGAATAGTGGCGATTTGTTTAGCGCTATTAATTTTTCCACCTGTATATAGCGGCATAACCATTGAAACTGAAGTACGAACATCATGATCTTCAACAGTGACATCTAAGTTATTTGGAACTTTATTTAAACCATCGCTAACAACTTGATCAAAACCTTGGCTGACCTGATCGATGACTTCTGGAGGTAATACATTTTGCCATTGAGATAATTTTTCATCGAAACCATTTGTTAATGAATTTTCTAAACGACGTTTACTTGATTCAAGAGGCACGCTGGTTTCACTATAAAATGCATAGGCTCGAGCATTTAAATCAATTCTTGGTAAGCCTAAATTTTTAACAGCTTCCATTTCTAATTGCGATGCTTGCTGTAAGGCTTGTTGCGCTTGAGAACTATAAGCATTTTGCACGACATATTGTTCAGCTTGGCTATAACTGAAGGTCTGAGCAAATGATGGTAATGAAAATAGGGTACAACTAATCAGGCTCATACATAGGCTGAGCTGTTTTGGAAACCGTTTGACCTGAAGGCTCGGTCGATCATGTTGTTTCAACATAAGAGCATGTCGCAATTTAATAATATCCTCAGATAGTCTAAATTCTTTTTATAAAATTGAAATATTATGTTTTTAATTAAATAGTTATATCACTTCAATTGGTGTATTGAATTTGTAAAAAATAGAGTTTTTAATCTATAAAGAAGAATGGAATTTAAACTGTGATCAGTGAATAAAATGCATCAAAATAATCAAAAGCAGATTAAAAAAATTATATGTTTTTTGCACTAAAATTTAAATATTTACTCGATAAGCTGCTGCAACCTTCGCTAATCTATGATTAAATCCCCATTTCAATTTGTTTCACTTTGACAAGGGAAAACTCATGCGTGCCTATAATTTCTGCGCTGGTCCTGCTGCATTACCTACTGCCGTTTTAGAGAAAGCTCAACAAGAAATGTTGGATTGGCAAGGTAAAGGTTTGTCGATCATGGAAATGAGTCATCGTAGTAGTGACTATGTTGCTGTCGCGGAAAAAGCTGAAGCAGATTTGCGTAAGCTCATGAACATTCCTGAGAACTATAAAATATTGTTCTTACAAGGTGGGGCATCGCTTCAATTTTCAGCAATTCCTTTAAACTTGCTCGGCAAGAATGCGAAAGCTGATTATATTCATACTGGTATTTGGTCTGAAAAAGCATTGAAAGAAGCAAAACGTTATGGGGACATCAATGTCATTGAAGCGGGTACGCTCATTGATGGAAAACACGCCATTACTGAGCAAAGTACTTGGAATCTTTCAAACGATGCGGCTTATGTGCACTATGCGGATAATGAAACGATTGGTGGTCTACAATTTGCAGGTGTACCAGACGTTAATGCGCCGTTGGTATGTGACTTTTCTTCAAGTATTTTGTCTGCACCATTAGATGTAAGTAAATTCGGTTTAATTTATGCTGGGGCACAAAAGAATATTGGCCCAGCAGGTTTAACGATCGTTATTGTGCGTGATGATTTATTAGATCAAGCAAAACCTGAAATTCCAAGCATTTTGAAATATTCAGATCAGGCAAAAAATGATTCAATGGTAAATACGCCTGCAACTTATGCTTGGTATTTGTCTGGTTTGGTATTTGAATGGTTACTTGAACAAGGCGGTGTAGACGCAATGCATAAAGTAAACCAAGAAAAAGCAAAATTGCTTTATGGATATATTGATTCTAGTGATTTTTATAATAATCCAATCGCAATTCCAAATCGTTCAATCATGAATGTACCATTTACACTTGCAGATGAAGCACTTGAGAAACTTTTCTTAAAAGAAGCTGAGCAAAGCCATTTGCTTAACTTAGCAGGTCATCGCTCTGTGGGTGGTATGCGTGCAAGTATTTACAATGCTGTGCCTTTAGAAGGGGTACAAGCATTGGTTAATTTCATGGACGAGTTTGCAAAACGTCACGGTTAAGCAATTTATCATCCATAAAATAAAAGCCCTCATGAATGAGGGCTTTTTTATTAACACAATTTAAATCTAAAAATTAAAATAAGCCGATTTGATGAAAAAAGAGTGCTGCTAAAAACATACCAAGTAAAAAAAAGCAAAAAGCACCAATATCAAGTTTAAGACCTTGATCACTCGAATGAATCAAACTGGTGGTCGTTTGTTCTGGTATAATTTTCATTAGAACGCCTAAAAATGCCATTTGTGTGATTTTTTGTCACTTTAGTGCAATTTTAGCATAAATATTCGCCTGAATCCATAGGTTGCCGCGAATATATTCGCCAATGTTAAAGTTTTTATACAAATCATTTTTTGTTGCAATTCGAATTAAAATTGCAGGTAAATCATCTTCTAAAACTAAAGTCACATCATACAGCGTATATTCATCTTGCATAAATTGCATGGTTGTTTTGCCAACGATATTGCCTTGGAACCAAGCTTCATCTTCTTGACCTAATGTTTCACCATACAAATATGCCACCATTTTAGAAAAATCAACGGTTACAGGTTCGTGATCTTCAGGTGTTTGTGGTTGCCAGTCGTTAATCAGCTCTTGTAAGTTTTCTGGTGCAACACCATTATGTTCAGCCAAAATAGCATTTAAAGCACGATGATGTTTAATCGATGCAGGGTCATCAACAATGATTTTCTCATTTTCAGCAACTGCTTCTAATTCATATGCCCAAGCATTAAATTGAACTTGATAAGTTTGATTTTGATCATATTGGCAGTGATTAACACTAAATAAATTATCAAATGCATAAATAACCGTATTTTTATTTAAACTCAGGCGCAATACTGCTTGAGTTGCAGAATCACAAGTAATAATACGTTCAATTTGTGCATCATATTTATATGGGCTTTCAAAACTTGGGAATGCTGTTTTTAATGCGCGTGGTTTTTGATTTTCAACCGCAATAATTTGATTGATTGAAATAGACTGACCCTTTGGCCCTTGAATCAACCAAAATGATTGATCCATATCTTGTTCATCTTCACATAAGCCCATAGGCATCACTGGAGCATCAAGTGCCAATCCTAACCATTTGGGAACATCTGTTTCGGGTGTATCAGTCAATAGGTTCCAATGCTCAATATGATTGCCGAAATTTTGATCTTGAATTTTAATAGTTTCAGGACTGTTTTGATTTTTCATAAAGCGTGATGCTAAAAAGATTGAACTTATTCTATTAAATCGAGGGTAACATCCATTTTTCAAGTCTGGATATGTAATTCATTAAAAATTAATTCAAATTTCTGTTTTTGATCTCAAATCTAATCAATGAAATGGATAGCAGCAATTATTCTAATGATGCTAACTCTACTTTTACCGTAATCTGCTACACTATATTTTTATTTTTATGAGCTTGTGCCAACGTGCTGCCATTTAAATTATGGGTAGATGCGGATGCTTTACCTAAAATTTTACGTGAAGTGATTTTACGTGCGTCTGATCGTTATCAATTAGAAGTTACCTTTGTCGCTAATCAGAATGTTGGGATTACGCCATCTCTACGGATTAATTCGATTCAAGTGATGAGTGGGGCAGATCAAGCAGACAAAGAAATCATTGAGCGTATGCATGAAAATGATATTGTCATTACACAAGATATTCCACTTGCTGCACAAGTCATTGAAAAAGGCGGCATTGCTATTCACCCACGAGGTGAAATTTATACCACTGCCAATGTTAAAGCGCGCCTACATTTACGTGATTTTATGGATACTTTGCGTGGTGCAGGTGTCCAAACAGGCGGTCCACCACCTATTTCTGAACGTGATAAACGTGAATTCTCAAGCTCTTTAGATCAAACTATTTTCAAACAAAAACGCAAAACCGCTTCTTGAGCTAAATATGCCTTCACGAATCAACTTAGTACTGACATATGGATTATTAGTATTCATTTGGGCAACCACGCCATTAGCAATTGTTTGGAGTGTTACTGATTTACACCCTATGTGGGCTTTGGTATTACGCTTTTTTATTGCCTTACCTTTGGCGGTGAGCGTGCTATTGCTATTAAAGGTTAAATTCCCGATTCATAAAGTTGCGTTATCAAGTTATGTAGCTGGTTCATTAAGTTTGATCGGTTCGCAAATTTTTACTTATGCAGCAACACCTTATTTAAGTTCTGGGTTGATTGCATTGATGTTTGGCTTAGCTCCGATCATGGCTGGGCTGATTGGAAGTTTTGGTTTTCAACAAAAGTTAGCTGGTTTGCAGTGGTTGGGGATGGGAACCTCAATTATTGGATTAGCGATGATTTGTCTGAGTGGTAGTCAAAAACATGTGCAGCCGATAGGTATTGTTTTAATGCTGATGAGTGTTTTTGCATATTCGCTTTCTATTTTTCTGGTGAAAAAAATCAATGCAGATGTGCAGCCTATGGCGCAGGCGACAGGTTCAATCCTCGTCTCAACCGTGTTGGCAGCTTTGCTTTTGCCGTGGATTTGGCAGTATGCACCAACGCACATTCCTTCGACGAAATCATTGTTAGCATTGACTTATACCGTTGTAATGGCTTCGTTAATTGCGATGTTTTGTTATTTTAAGTTGGTACAAAATTTGAAAGCGACCACCTTATCACTGACGACGGTTATGACCCCAATGTTGGCAATACTCATAGGTGCTTACCTCAATCATGAACAGTTGTCTGCACAGGTTTTTGTTGGGGCAAGCATCATTCTATTAGGTTTGTGTCTTTATTTTTATAAAGATTTTAATAGCTATCGCCGTTTGAAAATATGAAAAGGACATTTTCATATTTAATTTGGGTTGATTTCAGTTTGTTGTGATTCTTGAATACTTTCCGCTAATTTGGCACGATCTTGTGGATTAAGGGTAATGAAATAAGCACCAATACGGAATTTACCTTGTTCATCTGCTGAGCTGTAAGCAACTTGAGCAGTTGCTGCGATATGAAAGTAGTTTTCAGGATGACTCAACGTAATATGAATGTAGGTTCCTTCATTAATATCTTGTGAGCTAAAGAAGCTCAAACCGTTCTCGGAAAAGTTAACTTGTTCAGGGACTGGCAGTAGGGATTGCACGATATTGTCGTAAAAAGAACCAGTAATCAGATTTAATTTTTGATTGAAAAGGGATAATATGCGAGCAATTTGTTGATCTTTTTCATTTAATTGTTCTAATTCGTAGCGAAATGCATGATCAAATTGATCTAATTCAGCAAGTAGTAGAAAATAGCGTGGCAATACAAAGTGAGAATCATAAGGATCATTCAGCGCAACGTCGTCAGGAATGACTTGATAGTTGATTCTTAACACAGCATCAATACGAGACATCACTCGACGTTCAGAGTTGTCCTCAACAAGCTGATGTTGTGAATTTTCCATAATAAATCATCTCGGACTAAATGGTATGTTTAAGCCAATTTCGCTGTATATAGGGTTGAGATACACTCGTGCTCGGCGAAGTAATCATTTTATTTCTTTTATTGCCTTGGTTTCCATGATTGGTTTAACCCTTGGCGTTGCTGTCCTTATTACAGTACTGTCTGTTATGAACGGTTTTGACCGTGAATTAAAAAATCGTGTTCTTGGAATGGTTCCGCAAGCCACAGTTTCTTCTACTCAGATACTAACAGATTGGCCTGAGCTTGTAAAAAGAGTTGAACACCATCCGCATGTGACAGGTGTTGCACCATTTACTCAATTGCAAGGGATGTTAACCGCTCAAGGGCAAGTTGCAGGGATTATGGTGACCGGAATTGAGCCTAAATATGAAAAAAAAGTTTCAATTATCCAAAACCATATGGTCTCAGGTGATTTAAATGCTTTGAAGAAAGGCGAGTTCGGTATTGTTCTAGGTAAGGATATGACCGATGCACTTGGTCTTGGTTTAAATGACAATGTCACCTTAGTTCTGCCTGAAGCAACACCATCACCAGCAGGTGTTGTACCACGCTTTAAACGTTTTAAAGTGGTTGGAATTTTTAGTGTAGGTGCAGAAGTTGATTCGATGGTGGGTTATATCGCCTTAAATGATGCATCAACATTATTGCGTTTGCCTGATGGTGCGCAAGGCGTGCGATTAAAGTTAGATGATATTTTTGCCGCACCATCTGTTGCAGATGATATCGTGAAACAATTACCAAGTAATTTCTACGCATCGAATTGGACGTATACGCACGGCAATCTTTTCAATGCGATTCAGATGGAAAAAACCTTAGTGGGTTTACTTCTTGTTCTGATTATTGTGGTTGCTGCATTTAATATCGTTTCATCTTTAGTAATGGTCGTAACAGATAAAAAATCTGATATTGCGATTCTGCGGACTCTCGGTGCTTCACCGTCCATGATCACTAAAATTTTTATGGTACAAGGCACGGTGATTGGTGTCATTGGAACGATTGCAGGAACAGTGTTAGGTGTAACTTTAGCATTGACCATTAGTGATATTATTTCTTGGTTCAATACTGCTCTAGGTTTGAACTTGTTTGATGCCTATTTTGTTCACTATCTGCCTTCATATCTCAGATGGCAAGATGTTACGGTAATTGTCACTGTTTCATTATTGATGAGCTTTTTGGCGACAATTTATCCTGCATTACGTGCAGCCAAAGTTCAACCTGCTGAGGCATTACGTTATGAGTAAGATCGTCTTAGAAGCCAAAGATATTTATAAACATTTTGATGATGGTAAAAGCAAAGTTGAAGTGATTAAAGGTTTATCACTTCAAGTAAAAGCAGGCGAGTTTGTTTCGATTGTCGGTTCTAGTGGTTCAGGTAAAAGTACGTTATTACATGCGCTTGGTGGCCTAGAGCAACCATCGCAAGGACAAGTCTTTTTGCAAGGTCAGCGTTTTGATAATTTAGGCGAAGCAGAGCGTGGTTATAAACGTAATCAATATCTAGGTTTCGTTTATCAATTTCACCATTTGTTGCCTGAGTTTTCTGCTTTAGAAAATGTAGCCATGCCTTTGATGTTACGTAGTGAAAGTAATTATAAGGATGTTAAAAGACAAGCAGAATACCTACTTGATCGTGTCGGTTTATCGCATCGTTTAGATCATAAACCAGGTGAATTATCGGGCGGTGAGCGTCAACGTGTGGCTTTAGCGCGCGCCTTAGTGACGAAACCTGCAGTTGTCTTAGCAGATGAACCAACTGGTAATTTAGATCGTAAAACAGCATTGAGTATTTTTGAATTGCTGACTGATCTCAAAAAAGAGCTGAATATGGCGATGTTAATCGTGACTCATGATGAGCAATTGGCTCAATCAGCAGATTCGATTTTGCATATGCAAGATGGTTTATGGATTGATCCAAAATAATTTATTTTGTTTAATCTCTTGTTAAAGCCCTGAAAACGGGCTTTAATTTTGCGTTCAGAAAAATCAAAAACTTAATTAAAAAATTACATGTTAAAAATTATTTTATTGGGCTGGATTGCTGGTATTGCAATCATGGGATTTCATCTTGATTTTATCGAGCTGACATGGTGGATTTGGTTGGCTATTGCAATCCTGATCTTTAGCTTTGGCATATACAAGAAAGAATTCTATTTTTATCGACCTTTTTATAAAGCACTTATTTTAATCAGTGCAAGCTGGGGATTGTTTACAACAGGATATCATTTTGCAGATTCCGCATTAGAACAACGACTGCAATTAAAAGAGTTTGAATCACAATCCTATGAAGCAATTGTTTATATTAAAAATATAGATGAATTGAGTGATGATGGTCATAAACAAATTGCTGAAGTGCTTAATCGACATAAGCAATCTGTCAACTGGTTACTTTATTTAAAACAAGACAAATATCAGTTAAATCAGAAGCAAAGTTTACAGTTGGGTCATTATTATCGAGTTTATGGTCAGATTAAACCAGTGCATAGTTATGCTGTTGTGGGTGCATTTGATCAGGAAAAATGGTTTTTGCAGCAAAATATAATGTCTGCATTTTCAGTGCAGTCTATTCAACCTTTAAGCTTTGATGAAATTTACCGTTTGGGTTATCAAGGTCACTTAAAGCAACAGCAAAGCTTTTCTGCTAAGTTTTTATTAAGCGTTGAGATGAAACGCTTAGCATTTCGGCAGATGTTACAAACTTCTAAGCTTCAGCATAAAGGTTTACTTTTAGCTTTGCTAACAGGTGATGAAAGCCTGTTATCCAACACATTGAAACAACAATTTCAACAGCTTGGAATTTCGCATTTGTTAGCGATTTCTGGTCCACATGTGTTGATCTTTGCATTCATGTTGTCTTGGTTGATACAACGTCTCATACAGCATTACTGCCCACATCTATACTTATGGCAGCCTAGACAAATTTTATTATTATTGCCATTTTTACTCAGTGTTCTGGTGTATGTGGCATTTGTTGGTTTTGAGATTCCAGCGATCAGAACTTTATTGACTGCTTTGCTTGCAAGTATTTTTCTCTTCTTTCGTCAATCGATTCGCCCATTTAGCTTATTGATTTATAGTGCCAGTATATTATTACTTTTTGATCCTTTTAGTATTCTATCCGCTGGTTTTTGGCTGTCATATGGGGCCTGTTTTATTCTACTTAGAGTTTATCAGACCATTGCACAATTACCGCAAGATCAGCCGATTACGTGGACTCAAAAAATATTTTTAGCTGCTAAAGCTTTGGTTGAATCGCAATCTAAGATTTTTATCGCCTTATTACCATTAGTCTTGATTTTCTTTCAGCAAGTTTCTTGGATTGCACCTGTAAGTAACTTAATTGCAATTCCTTTACTTGGCGGTGTCGTTGTGCCATTAGATATTCTGGCTGCATGTATTTGGCTCATCATTCCTGCATTAGGGCAGTTTTTATTTCAAATTAATGATTTTGTATTATCTATATTGATGTCAATTTTAGACATCTTGCAAAATATTGCACCGCATTTATATGGGGTAAGTTATACACCCTTAATGATGGTATCTTTAATCCTTGGTATGCTTATTTTATTTATGCCGAGGGGAACGATTCCTAAAGCTTGGGCATTGATTTGTTTTTTACCTATATGTATAGGTGTAAAGACTCAACCTACGGTTTTAAATATTTTAGATGTTGGACAAGGGCAAGCTGTATTTTTACAACATCCCGAACAAATCTTTATGATTGATACAGGGGGCTCTTACAATGAAAATAAATTTAGTTTAGGAGAGCGGGTTGTTATTCCATTTATACGGCAACAAGGTGTACGCCACATCGACCATGTAATCTTATCTCATCTTGATCAAGACCATAGTGGTGCTTTTCCTATTATTCAAAAAAACTTTGAAATATCCCAAGTTCAGTCAAATGAATATGACCAAAAAATGCAGTTCAAAAACAATTTCTCATTTTGTCAGCAAGGTCAGCATTGGTCATATGAAAATCTAAAAGTTGAAATTCTATCCCCTAAATCAGATGAGCTTATTCATGCAAAGGATCAGCAAAATGAGTATTCCTGTATGGTGTATTTGCAGTTTCTAAATGCCCAACCTTATCAAAAATTTTTAATCATGGGAGATGCAGGTTGGGAGGCTGAATATAAATTAATGCAACAATATCCCGACTTAAAAGTAGATGTTTTGATCTTGGGACATCACGGGAGTAAACATAGTTCTGCTTATGATTTTTTAGCGACTTTAAAACCGAAACTTGCGATTGCTTCGGCAGGGTTTGATAATCGTTATGGACATCCTAGTCAAGAGTTGAAAAATCGTCTACAGGCGCTACAGATTCCATTGTTAACTACGGTTGAAGCAGGAACAATTCGTTTTGTTTTTGAAAATGGTCAGGTTGAGCTCAGACAGCAAAGACAACAAATTAAATGGTTGGAAAGAAAATAACTTAAATATTGTAATATTTTCATATCACAATATTTATAGGATTAAAGTTGAGTATTTTCTTGCCGACGAACTTCAGCAACTTTTGCTAAAGCTTCGTTGACGTCAATATCATAAATTTTGCGTAAGCTAGGGTTCGCACTGAATCGTTTATAACTCCAGTGATAATGCATTGGAAGACGTTGGATTAAATTTTCCAAAGTCTGATGAATAATAAGCGTACCATCTTCGGCATTGCCTTCATAAATTTTAGGATTGATACGCTCGATATGCATGTCGAATCCACCTTGGTCATTCCTCAAAGCATAAAGGAATAAAGTTCGTGCTTTTGTTTTTTGAATTAACTTTGCGCTTAAACTACTCGATGCCAATGGAATACCAAAATACTTAATCATTTCACCACCGTGATCAGGGGTGTGATCAGGTAAAATAACAGTTGTACCACCTTGTTTTAATGCTTTAAAAATCTGACGAACTCCACTTTCATCAGTGGGTACTAAATTCGCTTGATTACGGCTACGTGCATCACGAACAAAACGATCAGCATCAGGATTTTTCACTGGCTTATAAAGGATGGTCATTTGAGTATGTTTGGATAGCCATGCATTCATCACTTCCCAAGTACCCAAATGAGGCATAATCAGGACAAGTCCTTTTTTCTCTGCGAGGGCTTCGTGAAAATAATGCTCATTATGAATTTTGTGAATGCGCTGAATATTTTTCTCATTTGAAGCTCCCCAAATGCTCACAAATTCAAAATAAGAGGTTAGTTCATTTTTAATTGCTTGTTTTTTTAATTGATTTATTTCTTGTTGAGATGCTTCAGGGAATGCGATCTGTAAATTCAATTGTATAATTTTTGAGAGTTTAGAAAGCTGGAAACTATTGAGCAATCGTGCAACAAAACCTGCGATAAAACGACCTAATTGAAGTGGTTGATGACTCAGAAATTGTATGAGACGGTAATTACTATTTGTTGATTTGGGGTGTGCCATATATCAAACATTAAAAAAATTACAAGAGGAGAGTATAACGTATAAAATAATTATAAGTTAAAACAAGTTATTTAAACAGTTTTCTATAAATCAGCGTATATAATAAATTCACTTTACAATACATTGGATTGGAATCTTATGTCCGATTGGCCACCAAAACCACAAAATGAACCTACAAATAGCAATAATGTGACAGGCAAAGAATGGCAGATTTTAGAAAAAGCTGTTTTGGCTTCTGTCGAAGAACAACGCCGTAGTCGACGCTGGAGCATCTTTTTTAAATGCTTAGGTTTTGCGTATTTATTAATCGTACTGATCGCAATGAGCAAAGGCTGCTCAACTTCTGTAGAAAAATCAAATACGAATGTCAGCTCTGATCATTTAGCTGTGATTGATATTGTTGGAACTATTGATTCTTCTAGTGGTCAATCTACTGTCAATAGTGAAGACACCAATAAAGCATTAAATCGTGCATTTGAAGCCACTGGCAGTAAAGCGATTGCATTGAATATTAATTCTCCTGGTGGCTCACCCGTGCAATCTGATGAGATTTGGCAAGAGATTCGCTACCTTAAAAAACAACATCCAGATAAAAAAGTCTATGCCGTGATTGGTGATATGGGTGCATCGGGTGCTTATTATATTGCTTCTGCGGCAGATGAGATCATTGTAAACCCATCAAGTTTGGTTGGTTCAATCGGTGTGATTATGCCGAACTATGGTTTGAGTGGTTTAGCGCAAAAACTTGGTGTTGAAGACCGTACTTTAACTTCTGGTAATAATAAAGACATTCTAAGTATGACTAAGCCAATTAATCCAGCGCAACAAGCACATGTGCAAGCTGTTTTAGATAATGTTCATACACATTTTATTAATGCAGTCAAAGAAGGTCGTGGAAAACGATTAAAGTCAAATGATCCTGCGGTATTTTCTGGTCTATTCTGGACGGGTGAACAGGCAATTGCATTAGGTGTTGCAGATCGTAGTGGTAGTATTACAACATTGATGCGCGATCTTAAATTAGATCAGAAATTAGATTATACTGTTCAACGCAATCCTTTAGAGTCGATTTTAGGACGTATGGGTACAAAGATTGGTGAAGGAATTAGTAGTTCACTTTCTGCACAATTACAAACCCAACAAAATGCAAAAATACAATAATCATCAAGACTAGGCTGTGATCATTCACAGCCTTTTTTATTTTTAAACATAACTGGGCAGTTCTCCCTTTTAAATTGCAAAGCATTTGCAGCGCGAGATAATCGACCAATCAATATATAAATTGAAAGAAACACTTATGAAACCTTTGATTCATTTTGCACATGCTAATGGTGTTCCATCTAAAGTTTATCAGAAGCTATTTGAGCTGTTAAAAGATCAATATGACATTATCTATGTTGCAGAGATTGGCACTGATAAACGTTATCCAATTACACATGGATGGAGGCATTTAGTTGATCAAATCATTGATAGTATCGTGCAACAATCACAAGGTCGAAAAGTAATTGGCTTGGGACACTCGTTAGGTTCTGTATTAACACTAATGGCATCTTATCGTCGTCCTGAGTTGTTTTCTCAAGTGATTATGCTTGACCCACCATTTATTATAGGTAAAGCATCATTTGCTTTTCATCTTGCTAAAGTTTTTCAACCTAAATTGGTCGATAAAATTACGCCAGCAGGTCTATCTGTACGTCGCCGTGATCATTGGGAGTCTCGTGAACAAGCAGCAGAACTTTTGGGCTCTAGAGGATTTTATCAACACTTTGATCCAGATTGCTTCCAAGCTTATATTCAGCATGCTTTGAGCAATGATCCATTGAAGGGTGGAGTGACTTTAACCATTCCGAAAGTGGATGAGGTTGCAATGTTTAGAACCACACCATCAATGTGGTGGTTACCTATGCCAAAACCTAGAGTACCTGTTCATTTGGTTGTTGGTCGTGATAGTGTGTTCTTAAAAGAAAAACTTCCTCAAGTCGCTAAAAGGAAATTGGGTATTCCTTTTTCAATTGTTAATGGTGGACATATGTTCCCATTAGAGCATCCGACTGAAACTGTGGAAAAAATCAGAAGTTTGATTGATAAATAAGCTAAAAAAATACGAAATTCAACCAAGTATCAGGTGATCAAAACTTGGTTGAATTAATGGACAATAAGAAATGCGCTTTATTCAAATAATTTATAAAGAAGAACGATGGAAAACTTATGGTGTAGCTGTATACATGTTAGGTATTCTATTTTTCTATGGGATAGAATATTTTTATTATCAAAATAACCAACAATTGTTATGGCTAAGTTTGAACACCTCTGTTGGGCGCTTGGTTCAACACCCTTACATTTACTTATTCTTAATTGTAGATGTTCTTCCAATCTTAGCCTTATTTTTGCTTTCGCAACAACAATTTGAAAAATATTTTAAGTGGTGTGTTTATTTTTTTATTATTCCGATTGATTTGTATTACTTTTGGGAAATTGGTCTTCCTCTAAACCTATTATGCTTCAATTTATCTTCATTATCCTTATATAGAAAAACAGTGAAAATTTAAAAATTGAATTATAAAAAACACATCCGAAGATGTGTTTTATTTTTAGAATTGAGCAAATTGAATTGGTCGTTCTAAAGGTTTTTTATTGAAATATGCTTGACCATTTGTCCAAGTGAGTTGACCATTACATAACCATTCTGCAACCTGAGGGTAGATGAAGTGTTCAAGCTCATGCACACGTTGTGCTAGGCTTTCTACATTATCATGCAAACTCACTTGAATGGCGGATTGCGCTATACTTTGTCCAGCATCTAGTTCAGCAGTGACAAAATGAACGGTACAACCATGCAAGCGATCTCCAGTATTTAATACACGTTGATGTGTATTAATTCCTTTATAAAAAGGCAGCAGAGAAGGGTGAATATTTAACATTTTACCTTGCCATTGACTGACAAAGTTTGGCGTTAAAATACGCATAAAACCTGCAAGGATAACTAAGTCAATTTCCCAAGCAAGCAATTGCTGATGCATAGCATCGTCAAAGCTTTCTCGATTCGGATAATCTTTATGTGAAATAACAGCGGTTGCAATATTGGCTTTCTCAGCACGCTGCAATGCATATGCATCAGCTTTATTTGATAGGACACCAATGATTTGCCCTGACAGATTTGCATCTATCAGGGCCTGTAAGTTGCTACCGTTGCCTGAGACAAGGACAGCAATTCTCATTATGCAAAGATCACGCGAATTTTTTCGTCTGCGCCTTCAACTGATTCAGCATTTTCTTGGATATGACCAATTTTCCATGCTGTTTCACCTTGCGAGTTAAGTACTTCGATTGTTTTATCAGCATCATCAGCATCAACAGCGATGATCATACCAACGCCACAGTTAAATGTACGATACATTTCAAAGCGTTCTACATTACCTTCACGTTGTAACAACTGGAATAATTCAGACCATTCCCAGCTTGACTCGTCAATTACAGCTTGAGCGCCATTCGGAAGAACACGCGGTAAGTTACCCGGTAACCCACCACCCGTGATGTGAGCCATAGCATGAACATCAACTTGTTTGCAAAGTTCAAGTACTGGTTTTACATAAATACGTGTTGGTTCCATTGCAACATCTGCAAGTGGGCGACCATCAACGATTTGAGTTAAATCAACGTTCTTAACATCTAAAATTTTGCGTAGTAATGAGTAACCATTAGAGTGCGCACCACTTGATGCAACCCCGATCAGTACATCACCAGATTTTACTTTAGTGCCATCAATAATTTTACTATGCTCAACTACACCAACAGCGAAACCAGCAAGATCGTAATCTTCGCCTTCATACATACCTGGCATTTCAGCAGTTTCACCACCAACAAGTGCACAGCCAGCAAGTTCACAACCTTTACCAATACCCGTTACTACATTTGCTGCAACATCAACATTTAAGTGACCTGTAGCGTAATAATCTAGGAAGAATAATGGCTCTGCACCACACACGAGTAGATCGTTTACGCACATTGCGACTAGGTCTTGACCAATTGTGTCATGACGATTTAAGTTAAGCGCTAAACGTAATTTAGTGCCTACGCCATCGGTGCCAGACACCAATACAGGTTCTTCATAACCTTTTGGAATTTTACATAACGCACCAAAACCGCCAAGTCCGCCCATAACTTCAGGACGTGTGGTACGTTTAGCGACTGATTTGATACGATCGACCAGTGCGTCGCCCGCTTCAATGTCGACGCCCGCATCTTTATAGCTTAAACCAGTATTTGGGGTAGAAGTTGAGTTGCTCATAGTGAAGTCTCCGCATTGGCGGCAGATTATAACCTGAATATACGAAACTCTTATGTTATTTATGCTCGAAAATGCTATCTTTATTAAAATTTTTTTCTATTTATAACGATTACACAAAAAAAGGCTGGATTTTATGCAAGATCAGGTATTGCGCCGCATCTTTATCCTCGCTGGACTCGCATTGCTCCTCTGGGTCTTATATCTGTTGAAACCTGTTGTTTTACCTTTTGTAGGTGCATTCTTTATTGCATATTTGTTCAGCCCACTCGTCGATACACTTGTCAAATTTAGATTGCCTCGCTGGTTAGCGATCAGTTTAGTGTTCGTTGGAATTGGTGTTCTGTTAACAGTTGTTTTATGGTTTTTAGCGCCTTTAGTTTGGGAGCAGCTGATTTATGCAAGAGATAGCATACCTGCTGGAATTCATTGGATAAATGCAACATTCTTACCATGGGTATCTCATACATTTAATGTTGTACCTATGGAAATAGATACTGAGCAATTGTCTAAAGCAGTTATGGATTATATCCAGACCAACTATAGTGCAGATAGCATTCAAACTATGGCATTACGCGTAGCGCAGTCAGGTCTTAATTTTATTCAACTCGGTGGTATCGTAATCCTTATTCCAATTATTGCATTTTACTTTTTGCTTGATTGGGAAAGAATGTTAGATAGTTTACGTCGACTTATTCCGCGACCTTATGAAGCTTCTACTTTAACGATTGTTCGTGAATGTCATAGCGTTCTTGGAGCATTTGTTAAAGGGCAATTTCTTGTAATGCTTTTATTAGGGATTGTTTATGCGGTTGGATTACAACTGATTGGATTAGAAGTTGGTTTGATTATCGGTATGGTCGCTGGTCTTGCAAGTATTATTCCATACCTAGGCTTTGGTGTTGGTATTATCGCAGCCGTGATTGCTTCATTATTCCAGTTTGGTCTTGATTGGATGCAGTTACTTTTAGTGGGTATTGTATTTATGATTGGGCAAATGGTGGAAGGATATATTTTGCAGCCTTTCTTACTTGGTGACAAAATTGGTCTATCTCCTGTTGCTGTTGTATTTGCGGTACTAGCTGGTGCTCAACTTGGTGGTTTTTTAGGGATGCTGATTGCTTTGCCTGTAGCGGCTGTTATCGTCGTGTTACTTAAACACGCAAGAGATAATTACGAAAAAAGTCGATTCTACGGATCTCCAATTGAGGTCAGTATTCAACATGGTGAAATTCAACGTATAAATGTAGATGCTGGTGATGTAGAACTTGATATTGAGATTAAAAACTCTCAAGATAGCGAAACTTCACATTCAAATGATCTAAAGTAATTGAGGAACAAATTAACGATATGCGTCAACTACAACTCGATATAGAACCACAGCTCGATGCGCGAATTAGCGATTTTTCGGGGCCAGGGTGGGGTCATGTAGTTGATGCGATACGACAGTTACATACTGGACTGGTAAATCGCTTTTATGTTTATGGCGGTGCTGGTACTGGTAAAAGCCATTTACTCTCTGCAATTTGTGATTCATATTTAGAATTGGGTCGTCGTGCAATAAAAGTCTCATTATTAGAATTATTAGATGCACCAATTGAAGCGATTACTTCATTAGAGTTTTATGATTTAGTGGCATTAGATGATATTGATGCAATTAGTGGCGTACCTCATTGGCAAAAAGCTGTTTTTCATTTAATGAACAATCATGATGGACAACTGGTCTTTTCATCTCGTGTAGCACCGATAGAATTAAAATTAGAATTACCTGACTTACAGTCGAGACTGACTCAAGCGGTCAGTGTCAAAGTGCCAAATGGAAGCTCATATACAGATCGACAGGCTTTATTACACTCTGTTATGACGAGGCGAGGAATTCATTTTGACCAACAAATTATTGATTATTTGTTGAGTAATGGGCCACATCAAGCTTCCATTCTATTACAGACACTTGCTCAACTTGAAAAGATGTTGAAAGGTGAGAAAACAAAGCTCTCAAATACAACGATTAAGCAAATTTTTGCTCTGATTGATGAATATCACTAATCGCATAAAATTTCTTGAGTAATTTTGACAGCTATGACAAAGTACGCACAAAGGAATGTGGTTGCAAATTTGTAGTTTGCAATACTAAGAAAAATGAAAATAGAAGGAGAACGGTATGCTCAAACGGACGCTTGCCTGCGCTTTATTTGCGATTACTGGACATGTATATTCTGCGGATATTCAAGTTACAACATTAGTTGATGAAGACAAAGATGATACCGTTTGTTCATTACGTGAAGCTGTAACATTCTTAAATAATCGTACCCAAAAAGAATTTGAAAATGGTTATCATGGTTGCGGTAATAAAGATGCTTCATCGATTATTATCCTAGATCGTGATAAAGAGTATACTTTGAGTAAAGCACTTGAAGTTAAAGCTGCAATGACAATTAAAACTGCTGCTAGTACAAGCTTTAATGACACAAAGAAAGGTTTAAATAACGCTACTATTAAAATGATAGGCGCAGAAAGCCTATTTATTGTTGATGATAATGATGTTGAAAAAGATCCATTAATTGTTAACTTTAATGAATTAAATTTAAAAGGATCATCCCAAAAAGTAGTTGAAGGTGGTTTGATTTCAAATCGAGAAATATTAACAATTCAATACTCTAGATTGATGGATGGTAATGCAAGTTTAGGCGGTGCTATTTACAATAAAGGTTTACTATCTGACAAGAAAACTGCAGGTGTTGTTAGTGTAAGTAATAGTATTTTTGAAGGTAATAAAGCTGATCAGGGGGCGGTCATTTATAGTGAGGTTCCTCGTTATATTATTACTCAATCAGTGATAAAGAATAATGAAGTAAAAGCAAATGGAAGTATTTTATATGTACAAAATGCTTATAGTGATACTGCGATTTCGAACGCCTTAACATTAACAGCATTTGGAATCAGAAATTCCACCATTTTTAATAATAAGGGAGGCTATGTAGCAAATATTCGAGGGGGAATGGTCATCAATAATATTACGATGATTTATAATGATGCTGGACTATATTTGCAAGCTCCGAAATGGATTTCAACCCCTGCTACTGACACAAAACCCGCTGAATTAGAGAATGGTGCGTTTATTTCAAATAGTATCATAGCTAAAAATAATAAAAACTGTGTTGCAGATAGTAATGATTCTTCAGTTATTCAAAGTAATTTGACAGAGGTGGATTGCAATCGTAATGCACCCGCTGGACTGCCAAATTTTCTATTAAACACTGATTTGATCGCAGGTGGAAAAGTGGAGGGGGATTGTGATTTACCTCAGGACAAAGGATTATTATGTCCTTATACGACTCCCAAAGATCAAATGTTAGGTTTTTTTCAACCAAGATTATTAACTTCTTATAATTCATTGTCTGACTCTCTAATCATTAATAAGGGGAGGATTTTTAGCGATGGAACAAACAAGGGGGCTATTAGTTGTGAAACTTCTGATCAACGAGGTAAAGTGCGCAGTGTTTATAGTGAACTATGTGATCTAGGTGCGATTGAGTTGGTAGTAAATCGTAATGATGTAGAAATTGCTGGGCAAGATATTCTATATGGTCAAATCGCAAAGTTTAGTATTGCGAATAGTTTATTGGATGGTGAATTAGTTGATCCTGAGGCGTGTAAAATAATATTTAAGAGTGATACAGACGCTAACGGATTACCATGGCAATCAGGTTGTCTTAATATTGAACAGACTGAAACAAAGTCAAAAGGTAAATTAACAATAGATTCAAAAGGGAATATTGTCTATGTGCCAAATGGTAATTGGCATGGTGCAGATAAATTTAATATCCGTGTAATCACTACAATCACTAGGCTTAATGACCCTTCAAATTACTATATTGATATTCCTACGACAATTGTCCAAGATCCGCCAAATAATTTTCAAAATAAAACTGTAAATGTTGGCAGCATGGATTTTGGATGGATTTTAATGGTGTTTGGTTTAATTGGATTGAGACGTTTTAAATCATAATCAAGGATGATAAATGAGATGAAAAATTATAAGAAAACCTTATTAACGTTAATGGTTGTTTCAGCTATGCCATTGTTAGCTGCAACAAATAGTGCAACAGCACCAATTAAAGTGACTACCTTTAATGATGAAAATAAAGAAGATTCTCTTTGTTCAATCAGAGAAGCTTTAGAGGTTGCAAAAACGCGTGTATCTGCACATGGTTGTGTTGTTGCGGATATTTATTCTAATACTCAAGATATCCAATTAGAAGCGGGTGAATATACATTAAAAAGTGAATTAACACCTGACTCAGAAGTGAGAATATGGGGAGCAGCTCCAGCTAATTGGAATGAAAAAAATGTTCTAATTAATGATGTTGCGAATCAATATCCTGCACAAGTTGAAATTAAGACGACTATCAAAGCAGAGAATTCTCGAATTTTTAATACAACTGCTGGTAAGAACCCTTTAACTTTAACGAATTTAATACTTGCGAATGGTGTTGCGCCTAATCAGGGAAATGGTGGTGCAATTTATGCTGGTGCAAATATTACCTTGCAAAGTATTAAGGTATTAAACTCTAAAGCAACTACTGGTGCAGGTGGGGCAATTTATCTAGCTGGACTAGCTGCTTCGGCTACAATTTCTAAAAGTTTATTTGAAGGTAATGACGCTACAATTGGTAGTGTAATTGCAATGGCTTGTAAGAATGATAATCTATATTCGCAAAGAAATATAAGTTTTACAGCAAGTAGTCTGATAAAAAATGGATCGGATACTTCATTAAGTATGATGGAGTTCTGTGGCTTGCCTGCAGTGATGTTGGAGGCAAATACAATTGCTAAAAATACAGCTAATTCGACTCACGGCAACTTAATAAAATTTTCTGGTGATACAAAAGCTGGATCGGAAGATCAAAACAATTCAACAATATTAAGTAGCGGTAGTGCATTAGCACTAACAAGTAACACTATTGTAGAAAATAAAGCATATACAACTTTTCTATATGATAAGATTGGTATAAAGACTTTGCTTTTTAATATAATTGCTTATAATTCAGGAGCATATTCTTGTCGTTATTTGTTGGGTGATGCTTCAAAAGAAGAGAATGTGGGAATTGGTGCTATCTATAATGCATTTTCATTATTAAATAATGGCAAATGTGATTTACCCGCAGAGCTAAATAAAGCTAATACAACAAACATTGATTTAACCAATGTTCCTATGGATACTGTATTAAGTTCAATGGCCCCAGCATCTCAATATACTGCTTTTTTACCAATGTATTATCCAAAAAGAATAACACAAGCAGGAGCCGATAAGCAGGATTTAGTGAATGTAAGTGGTGAAGGTACAACTGGTTGTAGTGAATATGATCAACGTGGATTAGCTAGATTCGCTGATAGAGCATTATTTTATCAACCTGACGCAAAAAATACTTGTGATATTGGTTCGGTAGAGTTGATGCGGCTAACAGCTGGTGATATTAATAGCATTACTAATGGATCATTAAGTCAATTAATAAGTGATTATAAGACTCAAAATGATTATTTTGATAATCTAGTTAAGAATCCGAATGATCCAGAATATCTTACTTACTATAAATATCGCTTGGAGCAATATAAAAAATTAGTTGAATATTACGATAAAAAAGAAAATTTGAAATATCGAGCTATTTATATTGATTTGCAATCATTTAAACTTCCATTACCACATGAGGTTGCTTTATCTGATGAAAGTCACCGATTAGATTTTTTTAGTCCGGAATTGTATGATATTGAGGTAGAAACAATAGGCGTCGGTAGTACTATTGAGGGGAAACTAAATTTTCGCAAAGACGAAAATTTAGTTTGTAGTTGGGTACCTGAAATTCAACAAATTATTGTATATAGAAAAGATGATGCAATTACACAGGATGGCGAGCAAGCTTTATGTAGTTACACCATCAAATATAAAACTGATCATACAATTCAGACGAAAGGCTTAATTAAAGCCTCATTTACAAATCAAGCACCTGAAGCTAAAGATACATCTGTGACATTAAAGTATCAGCAAAAAGAAATCGCAAAATTGAATCTTTTAGAACTAGCTAACGATGCAGGTGATACAGGCCCAGGTGGTAAAGGTCCTGAAACAAAACCTAATAAGTCAGACTTTTGGATAAATGAAGATGGGTTAGAATTACCGATAAGATTATCGAACGTCCCAACAAAAAATCTAATAGTTACTGCTGATCGTAAAGGTAAATGTCCTCCGCCTGATCAAAAAGAAACGTGTTATGGTGGAAATATTTATATTCAAGAAGTAAATACTTTTAATCCATTTAATTATTCGTTTAATTATCAAGTTTATGATAATGATGAAACACCAAAACTTTCAAATTTAGCAACTGTAAACGTAATTAGTACAGCAACTACCTCGGATGATACTCGACCTGCGAAAAGCGGCGGAGGAAGTATGGGTATCTTCTCTGCATTAGGTTTGTTGGGTTTACTAGCATATCGTCGTTATAAAAAGTAAGAGTGAATAAAAAGAGCGCTTTTAAAGCGCTCTTTTTTATATGTTCAAATTATAAATTAAATGTATACCACTAAAGAGAAATTCATATAAAAACAATTAGTGTTCAGAATATTTGCTTAAATATTCTTCACGGATGTTCACTTTATCTTCGGCACTGGCATTTTGCATACGTTTACGCAAAGTGTTCCGTTCGTGAGTTCCCAGTTTTTGCCAAACATTACGCATTTTTTGTTTTTCATCTTCTGGAAGCTGAGTAAACCATTCCATTCTTTGTTGAAGCTGAGAGCCCTGATCAGTTGGGATTTCTTTTAAACTTTGATAACGTTGAATAAGAACACGTTGTTCTTCTGGAGATAAATCATCCCAAGCTTCTTCTGTAGTTGGTTTATTTGATTTTGAGAACACCCAAAAACGCTCAGAACCAGCAAAACTTGTTTGAAGTAAGCTGAGTGCACACACAACAATTGCTATTTTCTTAGCTGCCATGTGGAACTTTATCCTCACCAAGTACCATCAACATTTCCATATCTTCAACCATTTGTGGTGAAAGTTTTGGATTTACAACGACCTGACTTTGTGGCTTATCGTTCAGTTGTAGAGAGCTTGGTAATACAACGATACCAGTAAGAGCTGCTGCTAAAGCAAAGCCTCCCATTTTCCACAGACTATAATAAGAGGTTGGTTTCTTTTGAACAGTATCTAGAACATGGTTCATCACTAACATTTTTTTGTGATGTTGCTCTTTTGCTAGTTGATCGAGTTTGGAAGTCACTGATTTAGTGAACTCATCTTTATTCATTTGATGACCCTCCCGTATGTGGATTTAAATGCTCTAAAGCAATTCTAAGCCCTTGGATTGCACGATGATAATGGGTTTTTACACTACCTTCACTGCAATTCATAATTTGAGCGGTGGTTGCTGTATCAAAACCTTCCCAAGCTCTTAACATAAATGCTTGCTGTTGACGTACTGGTAATTGGTTGATGGCAGCCTGAATTTCATCCATTGTGACTTCTTGGTTCAGAAATTCGAATGGATTGGGGGTAGATTCATCTACCACATCAATAATTTCCTCATCATCGTCTAAGCTAATTTTTTTGAATAATGAGAAAGGAGTTGCTCGACGCGCTTCTTTGCGCCTCCAATCCTGTAATTTGTTATTTAAAATGGTATAAAACAATGGATACCATTCTTCAATACTTTTATCTGAATACGATTTATGCAATGAAATAAAGGCTTCTTGTACCAAATCCATTGCAATGCCTTGTTGTCCCTGAGTTGCACTTTCCATCATCACAAGTGCACGACCTGTAACGTCTTGCATAAAAAAACGCAGACGTTGTTCAACAGTACTACAATCAGTACCATTGTCAGTTCGAGCCTGTTTCGGTGCTAAATCCATAGAGATGGAAAATCCTGTCATGGATACCCACCATTATTTCAATTCATTAATCATATAACGTTGAAAATGGTGGATGCGTTGACAACTTAAGCAATTATTTTATGAGTGTAATGGATTTTTCATTTAAAAAATCGTATTTAAAATAATTTAACGTTTTATTGGCGTTGGCGAACCATTTCAAAAAAGCAAATTGATCCAGCGATGGCAACATTTAAAGATTCTTGCCCGCCCGGTTGAGGAATAGTAACAGCCTGAGCATGTTCTAGGGCATAGTCACTTGCACCTTGTCCCTCATTACCTAAAATCCAAACACATGCTTGCTTTAAATCTTTGCTATACAAGCTGGTTGAACGATGTGAACTCGTTACAAACACAGGAATTTGAAACTTGGGAAGAATCTCGGTTAACTGAAAATTCTCAAAACAATGTACGCTAAAATGGGCACCCATTCCTGCGCGTAATACACGTGGGGACCAAAGAGAAGCAGAACCTTGCGTACAAATTACTTGCTTAATGTTGGCTGCGGCAGCCGAACGCAATAGCGTACCAACATTTCCAGGGTCTTGCACATTTTCTAAGATTAAGGTATCAGCTTTAAAATCAATTGTTAATGATGTTTTAGGGAGATCGACAATTGCTAAACAAGGCAGAGTTGTACCTAAAGTACTTAAATCTTTATACAGTACTTCACTAATGACAAAAATATGTCCCTGGTGTAATTCAATCACCTTTTGTAATTCAGGATGATCGAGAGCTTGTTCAGTCGTAAATAATGAAAAGATTTTTTTATGTTGTTGTAGCCATGCTAAACACAGATGAGTACCTTCTAGAACAGTTTGCTGATGTTTCTTTCGAGCACTATTGAGTTCGATCAGCCCACGCAAATGTTTGATTTTTGCATTGTCTTTTGATTCTAGAAAAATAACAGCCATAATATAAAGATCCAAAAGGGCATTATAAGATGATAATAATGCCCTGAATATAAAAGTAATTAGTGGTAGCTTGTTACGCGTTCCACTTCATTTTTAGAGCCAATTATAACAGGAACACGTTGGTGTAATTCTGTTGGTTGAATATCCATAATGCGAACACGTCCTGTCGTAGAGGCACCACCAGCTTGTTCAATTAACATGCTCATTGGATTTGCTTCATACATTAAACGCAAACGACCTGCTTTTTTAGGATCTTTGAGATCATAAGGGTAGAGGAAGATGCCGCCACGACATAAGATACGATGAATATCACCGACCATACATGCAACCCAACGCATATTGAAATCTTTTTCACGGACTGATGTTTTACCCGCTAAAAGCTCGTCAATATAGCGTTTCACTGGGTTTTCCCAATGACGTTGATTTGATGAGTTGATAGCGAATTCTTGTGTATCTGCTAAAACTTGAACTTGATTCGTAGTAAGTAGGAAGGTTTGAGTGGTTGGATCGAAAGTAAAGAATACAACACCTGCACCTACGGTAAGCGCTAACATGGTTGAAGGGCCATAAAGTACATACCCAGCAGCGACTTGCTCAGTACCCGCTTGCATAAAATCTGCAGATTGAGTGACTGCATTTTTAGCGGGAAGAATAGAGAAAATTGTACCGACACACATGTTGATGTCGATGTTGCTTGAACCATCGAGTGGATCGAATAACACTAAATATTTCCCATTTTCTTGGGCAGGTGTGAAATCATCCAATTCTTCAGAAGCTAATCCACCTACTTGCGGATGCGCTTTTAATGCATCAATAAGATAGTCGTTAGAAATGACATCTAATTTCTTTTGAGTTTCACCTTGTACATTTTCGTTGCCAGCACTGCCTAAAATACCAGCTAAAGCGCCTTTTTGTAGTGCTTGGTCAATGGTTTGGCATGTTGCCGCGATTGTTTCAATGACTTGTGCCAATTCTGGTGTCAAATTCCCTTTTTGTTGTTCTAAATATTGGGATAATGTAAGGTTTGACATATTGAATTGCTCCGATTTAGCCGCATCAAAAATTGATAAAAAGAATGTCGCTATTCTAGATGAGATCGCTCGAAAATAAAAATTATCTTACTTTATTTATGTTGCTTTTGTGATTACAAGCATTCTATTACATGCTATGTTGATTGCATACTAGACAGGAAGTTTGGAGAGGAACGATGTCAACCAAAAATTTTGAAGCTACCCCTACGCCAAGTGAATCGATTAGCTTAGATACGATTTCGAAAGAAAGTGTGAAAGATGCTTGGAAAGAGTATGAAGCGAAGCCTGAGTACAAAGAATTTAATAAGCACGATATGATTGAGTCGATGCAACCTCAGTCGAAGCAAAAATCTTCATCTTAATCAAAATAAAAATGCTCACATTGTGAGCATTTTTATTGCAAATCCGAACATTATTTTAATAATGGTGGCACTGCTTCATAATTAATTTCTACGCGACGATTTTCTTTCCACGCTGCTTCGTCATGACCCGGGTTTACAGGTGCTTCTTTACCGTAGCTCACGGCTTCTAACTGCTGTGGGTTGACACCATTGGTAATCAAGAAACTTTCGACCGCTTTTGCACGACGCTCACCTAAAGCCATATTGTATTCACGCGTACCACGTTCATCCGTGTGACCTGTCAATGCCACCCGAGAATTAGCATTTGCAACAAGGAACTGTGCATGCGCTTGAAGTGTTTGGTAGTCATCATTTGATAAATCACTGCTATCGTAATCAAAGTGAACAACACGTTTCGCTAAAAATGCTTTGTTCGCAGCAGTTACCCCTTTTGATGAAGCACCAGCCAAGTTTTGCGCATTGAGTGCAGCATCTTCACTTAGTCCTTCGGTGCTTACGGTGGTTGATGTATTAGGTGCTGTATTGCCTGCTGTTATTTCAGCAGCAGGTTTACGACTCGCACAACCCGTGAAAGCAATCGTCGCAGCTAAGAGTGGAAGTGTTAGATATTTAATATTCATGTGATTCTCCAATCAATCAAATTTATTTTGGTGCCCAAGCGGGTTCACGGACTTCACCTTGTTCGCTTGGTAAATTCATACGGAAACGACCATCTGTAGACATAATAGAGAGTAAGCCGCGGTTACCCTCACGTGTTGCATAAACAACCATCTGCCCATTCGGAGAGAAACTTGGTGACTCATCCAGACTGGTTGGTGTCAATATATTAGTGATCCCTGTATTAATATCTTGTAATGCGACTTTGTAATTACTGCCACTTGGTCGATGAACTAAAGCAATTTTTTTACCGTCAGCACTTAACGTGCCGCGAGCATTAAATGCACCTTTGAAGGTAAGGCGTTTAACTGAACTATCATCAAAACTGTAGCGATAAATTTGAGGAGAACCGCCACGATCTGAGGTGAAAATAAATGATTTTCCATCAGGTGCATAACGTGCTTCGGTATCAATCGCTGAGTCATTGGTCATACGCTGTAGTTGGCGCGTATTTAAATTCATCTGATAAATTTCAGGATTACCATGCATAGATGCTGTGAACAACATAGATTGCCCATCGGGCGAGAAGCTTGGTGCACCATTTAAGCCTTTGAAGCTCGCTAAAACCTCACGTTGACCCGTTGCTAAATCCTGAATGTAAATTGCAGGACGTTTAGTTTCGAAAGAGACATAAGCAATCTTTTTAGCGTCAGGTGTCCATGTTGGAGAAAGGATTGGATCTCGTGATGACAGTACCGTTTTAGGCTGTTCGCCATCCGTATCAGCAATTTGTAATGTATAGCGTTGAGCAGGGGTTTCTGGATTGCGTAATACATAAGCGATACGACCGCTGAAATCTCCCGCAATACCAGTCAGTGCTTGGTATATCGCATCACTGATCATATGCCCAGCTTGACGAACACGAGAGCTTGGTACAGTCAGCACTTCATTTAATAAGTATTGTTGTTTTTGTACATCATAGAGTTGGTAATGGATTTCAAATGTATTCGCATCGATGGTTTTAATTTGACCAACCACCACATATGGCACACCAGCATTTTGCCAATCACCAGCTTGGATTTGGTTGATGCTTGCAGTTGCAGGTAAGTTTTGCGATGCACTTGTAAATCGACCTGAACGATTTAAATCATTTTCAATGATTGGATAAATCGCACTGTCATTTGTAAAAGGGATAATTGCAATTTTAGGCGCTTGTTCAGGTGCTTTTGCAATTTCAAGGTGAAGTTGTGCAAAAGTTGCTGTTGGAACAATTGCGCTAATAGCAGTCAAAACTGCTAAGGAGATGAGATGTGTACGAGTCTTGTCCATAATTACAATAATTTGCATAGTATTGTTGTGGCTGTTGATTATTTAACATAGTTACATGCTTTGTGCTATGACAGGCATGTAACTATTCACGATAAATTACTATTTTGCTGTGAAACTTGAAGTAAAGCTTCTCGCCTCACGACGGGCATCAGGATCTTCTGGCATTGGATAAGGTGCGGCGGCACGAACTGCTGCTTCTACACTGGCTTTTACATCTGGATCGCTTGCTGAAACAATCACTGATAAAACGGCACCGCTGTCACTTAAGGTGACACGGGCAGTTGCCTTTTGACCCGATGAACCTGATGGTATGTCCCAGGCACGTTTAATTTTGCTTTCAAAATCCCGTTTGGCTGTTGAAGCAACTTTCTTGGCATCTGCCTTTTTCTGCGCTGCTTCCTGTTCAGCTTTTTTAGCGGCAGCAGCTTTGGCTTCTTCTGCATCCGCTTTTGCTTTAGCGTCGGCATCGGCTTTTTTCTTGGCATCAGCGTCCGCTTTACGTTTTGCGTCTGCCTCTGCTTTTGCCTTAGCATCCGCATCAGCTTTTTTCTTGGCATCAGCATCGGCTTTACGCTTTTCCTCAGCAGCCTTGGCTTTGGCATCTGTTTCAGCTTTTTTCTTAGCGTCAGCATCGGCTTTACGCTTTTCCTCAGCAGCCTTGGCTTTGGCATCTGTTTCAGCTTTTTTCTTAGCATCAGCATCGGCTTTACGCTTTTCCTCAGCAGCCTTAGCTTTGGCATCCTGTTCAGCTTTTAACTTGGCCGCATTATCTGCTCTGGTTTTAGCTGCCAAATCTGCTTTACGTTTTGCTTCCTGTTCAGCCGCTTTTGTTTTTGCTATGGCATCTGCCTGATGTTTTTCTTCTGCCTGTTTGGCTTTTGCTTCATTTTCAGCTTGTCGTTTTTGCTCCGCAGCTTTTGCTTTCACCTCGGCATCGGCTTTACGTTTTTCTTCGGCAGCCTTGGCTTTGGCATCAGCTTCTGCACGTTGTTTTTGTGCGGCAGCTTCCGCTTGTTTCTGTTGTTCTTCTGCTTTAGCTTTAGCAGTTTCCTCAGCCTTACGTTTTTGTTCAGCTAACTTTGCCTGTTGCGCTTGTTCAGCTTTCTGCTTTTCGGCAGCAAGTTGTTGAGCAGTAGGTGGAGGAGGAGCAACAGGAAGATTCTCAGGCTGAGTTTCATCTACAATTGGACTTAATATTTCTTCTGCCTGATTTTCAGCAGTCGTTTCCTGTTCTACAGGTTTTGCCATCGGTGGTGGTAAATCTTCTGGCTTGATGAGAACAGTCGTCAGTTTTTTCGGTTGCTCAGGCGGTTTACTTAGACCTAAGAAAAGCAAGCCAACAATCGCAATTGCATGTACTCCAAGGGTAAAACCTAGCGCAATTGCATTTTGTTTAAAAGGTGGCTCTTGAAATTTTTTCATAACTTACTTTAATGGCTCTGTCAGTAAACCAACTTGAGTTAAACCGGTTCCTTGTAAACTAGCCATGAGTGATACAACCTCACCATAGGGGCGAGATTTATCACCATTTACTAATACGGTGAGTTGTTTATTTTCTTGTTCCGCTTGCTTTTGAGCATCACTCAAAATAGCTTCAAGCTGCTCAAGTGAAAGAGGTTCACTATCTTTATGATCTTGGTATTGCAAATAAATATTGCCATCTTTGCCAATCGTTACCATTGCAGGCATATCTTTCGATTCGATAGGATTATTATTGGCTTGGGGCAGATCAACTTTGATGCCGCTGGTAATCATAGGTGCAGTGACCATAAAAATGACTAAAAGTACCAACATAACGTCAATATAAGGTACAACGTTCATATCACTTTTCAGTGGTTTTTTAATGCGTTCAAAACGCCCAGATCGTTGAATTGCCATTATGCATCTTCCTGTGTCGATCCAATCGCTTGACGCTGTAAAAGAGCGACCATTTCTTCTGCGAATAACGCACGATCTGAGTAAATAGATTCACCTTTCGCTGTGAAGTGGTTAAAAGCCAGCACAGCAGGGATGGCAGCAAACAAGCCAATCGCAGTTGCAATAAGTGCTTCAGCAATACCCGGTGCTACGGTTGCCAAAGTAACTTGATCAACGGCAGCCAGACCAATAAAGGCATTCATAATGCCCCAAACCGTACCGAATAAGCCGATATAAGGTGCAACAGAACCAATACTTGCAAGCGCTCCTAAACCTTGTTCTAAACCGCCTTGATCACGACTTAGACCGACACGAAGAATACGTTCAGTACCTTCAATGGTTTGATTGGTATCTGCTTTGCGTTTTTGCAGTTTAAAAAACTCACCCAGCCCCTGATAGAAAATATCTTCCAGCCCACGGCGTTTAGAATTGAGTTGAGCATTGTTATATAAGGTATTTAGTTCAGCACCTGACCAAAACATTTTTTGAAAATGCTCATCATCTTGAGCTGCTTTTTTAAAACCCATATGTAATTTGGCAATCAAATACCAGCTAAAAATAGAAGCAAGTAACAGGATCAACATGACCAATTGTACGACAGGACTTGCCTGTAAAATCAGGTCAGAAATGTGCAGGGAAGATTCTAAATTTGTTGCCATAAGTTGAGTGCCGAAAGTTTATTTTTAGTCCTGTGCCAATTCTTTTTGAATCAGATCACGAATTTCATCAGGAAGTCTGCGTGGCATCAAGTCCTTGTTTAAACATGCCAACGTAACCTCACCTGAAGCAAGCAAGATTTCACCACGATAAATATTTTGTTGCAACACAAAAGACGCGGCTTTACACGAAATAACACGTGCTGTAACGGTAATTAAGTCATCCATTAAGATTGGACGTACATATTTCACCTGAATTTGATGTACAACGAAGTTGTAGTCTTGTTGATGCCAGTAGTGATCGACGCCTGCTGCACGTAACCATTCGGTGCGTGTGCGTTCCATAAAACGAATGTGATTGGCATGGTAAACGATACCACCTGCATCTGTATCTTCAATATATACACGAATATTAAATTCAAAATGATTAGCCATACCCTTAACCTATTTCTGCATACTGCGAGCAATTGAGGGAATGATATTGCGTCAATGATAGGATGGGAATAGTAATAAATAACATATTAGACTTCTTTCATAATTGTTTAGATCCTCTTTATTTTCTTCTATTAAGTAGAAAATAAAGAATTTATAAAAGAAACCTAATAATTTCATTCTGGCGGTGTCATACCAAACTGTAAATACGCCATATTGGTTGCAATACGCCCACGCGCAGTACGCATCACATAACCTTGCTGAATTAAATACGGCTCAATCACATCTTCAAGTGTTCCGCTATCTTCAGCCATCGCGGCTGCTAAAGCTTCAACACCTGTTGGACGACCTTCAAAACGCTCAAGTAACATACTGAGATAACGGCGATCTAAAGTATCTAAACCATCTTTATCGACATTAAGCATGTCTAAAGCACGTTGTGCCATCTCTTGTGTCACTTCACCCGTGCCTTTCACTTGTGCATAATCTCGAACACGACGTAATAAACGATTGGCAATACGTGGCGTACCACGTGCACGTCTAGCGATTTCAGTTGAACCTTCTTTGGTAATCGGAACATCCATGAGATTTGCGGAACGAGTGACAATATAGGTTAAATCCTCAACAGAATAGAATTCTAAACGTTGAACAATCCCGAAACGATCACGTAAAGGTGAGGTGAGTAGTCCCGCACGCGTTGTTGCTGCGACTAATGTAAATGGTGGTAGATCTAATTTAATTGAGCGGGCAGCAGGACCCTCACCAATCATGATATCCAGTTGATAATCTTCCATCGCTGGATATAGGATTTCTTCAATCACTGGCGAAAGACGATGGATTTCATCTATGAATAAAACATCACCTTCTTCTAAGTTGGTCAGCATCGCAGCTAAATCACCAGCCCGCTCTAATACAGGACCAGACGTAGACTTTAGATTTCCACCCATTTCGCGAGCAATAATGTTGGCGAGCGTGGTTTTACCTAAACCTGGGGGTCCAAAAATTAGCGTATGATCCAGTGCTTCACCACGCCCACGAGCAGCACCAATGAAAATTTCCATTTGCTCGCGAACCACGGGCTGACCAATATAGTCAGCAAGTGATGTCGGACGAATTGCACGATCAAAGTGATCTTCAGGTTTTTCAATTCCACTAATGAGGCGATCTTGCATAATATTACTTCATCATCGATTTAAGAGCTGCGCGGATAATATCGGCAGATTCTGTATAGTCAGCTTTGACAGCTGCCACAGCTTTTTGTGCTTCAATAGGTTTATAGCCAAGCGATTGTAAAGCAGCCTCAGCCTCAGCAACAGGTGAGTTTGACATGAATTGAATTTGAGAGGAGGTTGTTTGTGAAGTGCTATTCGCTGACTGTGAAAGTGCTTTAAAACGATCACGTAATTCAATCATTAAACGTTCAGCCGTTTTTTTACCAACCCCAGGCACTTTAATCAGTGTATTGATATCATCGTGTTCAATGGTGTGAATTAATAATTCAACACTTAACGTAGATAAAATCCCTAATGCCATTTTGGGTCCTACACCGTTTACTTTGAGTAGGGTGCGGAAAATAATTTTTTCTTGTGCTTCACTGAAGCCATATAATTGTTGAGCATCTTCACGAACGACTAAATGTGTCCATAACGTTACTTTTTGTCCTTTTTGTAATTGGCAAAATGTTGAAAGCGGTGTATCGATTTCATAACCAACCCCATTTACATTAAGTAATACAGTAGGGGCTTCTAAGGCAAACACTTCGCCAATTAAACATCCGATCATAGAAAATTTTTCACTATTTATTTGAAAAGATTTAAACCAAAGTCATTTAAGAAAATAGAGTTTGCATATTCTTTTAAAAGAAGCCAACTTTATTCCCTTGTAGCTCTTGCGCCAAGCTATAAGCCTGATGGTCTGAGAACTTACTAATAATATCTAAGACTTGCATAATATTATTGTAATGGTTGTTTTGAAAATTTGCGCCTGAATGTTGCAAAATCGACATCAAACGTTGTTCTTTAAAGCTTAATGTTTTATGCGGCATGGTCAAAGGCACAAAAGCATCTAAAATAGTCTGTAAGCTTTGATGCGCAATAATTTCTAAACCGGATTTTTGAGGATGTTCAAAAATACGATCACGTGCAAGATTTTTCGCAGTTTGAATCCCTGCTTCAATATCAGGTGAGCAATATTGTAAAAGGCTACCTTTGAGTTGACCTGTGATGATTTCATAGTGGTGTTTTGCAAAAGCCGTCGTGACTTCATCGACTAATCGTTTCATTACACGACCACGCAAGGCTGCAATTTTTTGTTGCCAAGTGGTATGCGGTAAATGCAGCTCTTCAGGAAGACCAAAATCAGCAGTCAAGTTGAGGAAAATAGGTTCAACTTCCTCATAACTCAACATATTAAGAATGATGCCGTCTTCCAAATCAATCAGTGCATAACAAATATCATCAGCAGCTTCTAACAAATAAGTTAGAGGGTGACGACAATAGTGATATTCACCCAGTCTAATTAAGCCAAGCTGTTCAGCAAGCTGTTTTAAAATTTCTTTTTCTGATTGATAGCAACCAAATTTTGCTCTTTGATGTGATGGGGTATCGCCTTGTTGGTCGATGGTTTTTGATAACCAGGGGTATTTTAAATATGCACCCAATGTTGCACAGGTCAGACGCATACCACCATCATCAGGGTGGTAGTCAATACGACTGAGTAAACGAAGACCTTGCGCATTACCTTCAAATTGACGAACGTCTGCTTCTTCTTCGGGAGTGAGTTTGGTCAGAAAGTCACGATGTGAGGCATCATCAAACCATTCACGTATCGCATATTCACCTGCATGACCAAAAGGGGGATTGCCAATATCGTGAGCTAGACATGCCGCTTGAATAATCGCACCGACATCAGCAGGTGAAATCCACATGGGCAATTCATCTTTGATCTTTTCTGCGGCGAGCATACCAAGCGAGCGACCAATACAAGAGACTTCAAGCGAATGAGTTAATCGTGTATGAATTCCATCATGTTGAGTGAGTGGATGAACCTGTGTTTTTCTATTCAGTTGGCGAAAGCTTTGAGAAAATATAATTCTGTCATAATCTTTGTGGAAGGGGCTTCGAGCCAATTCGCTACTGCTTTTTTTACTGCCTAAACGAATTGCAGACAGCAATTCCAACCAACGCATTTGTTCCATTCATCATTATTCACTATGAGTTCATTTTCATCATGCCAAAAAAAAGATTAAAGCACTAGTGCAGGGCGACATGGTTTGGCGTTTAAAATACTTTGCGTCTGAGTTAGGATTGTTGTGTAGCAAATATATGTGTTGAAGTGAAAATAGTAGATTTTTTAAAAGTTAATCAGTTTGGCATTCCACTGCATAACGGCGGAACGAGGCGAGATATAAAATGGCAGATGGGATGAAAGATTATTTAAAAATACTGCTGGAGGTTAATAATGCCATTTTTGAGAAAAGCTGATTTGTTAAATACTATATTAAATGAAATTACATTAGCTGCTCCTTTAGACTGGAGAAAGGTTGTTTACTATACAGAGCGATTGAGAAATGAGCATGGGGAGCTAAGAAATGCTGTAATTTCAGAATGTTGGTTTGGTGATAAAATGTTTAAAGTTAATAGTAGTAGAGGTCCTGTTTTAAAATCATCAATTGAACTATTTGATGCAGTAGATGAGTTGTATGAGTGTGATGAAAATACAAAAGATCAATGGTTTGGTTTAGGTATTAGTCTTACAAGTGATGGAAAATATTTAACAAAGTTTTATTATGAAGGTACTCCTTTACTTAATAAGAATACAATTGATTATACTCAAAGAGTAGATGCTTTAGCTGAGATGAATTAAATATATTATTGCTTCGTTCGATCATTGTTGAGCTGCACCCGAAATTTGGACATATTAGTCTAGATGAAAGGGTGTAATTATGTAGGGCGTAGAAACTGATTGAGGATATGATTTTAACTGAGATTTGTTCAACTCATCCATAAATCAGTTTGTCTCACTTTACTGTTATTCGGTGGAACGAGGAATTTATCAAACTAAATGAATTGTTACGAATATCGTAAAACCTATAAAGCTATAAGAAATTAAGAGAGTTGGGATAGAAAACTCTGATTTTTAAGATGGATATGGCTAGCTGAAAGAAGGCTTTCACAGTAGAATATGCGCTCTCTCATAAGTCACATTGTGGTAGGTTCGTTAGACCCGCCCGTGGAGCCAAAGTCAACATGTTTATCGTGGCCGGTGCATCAGCACATTCTTCTTTTAAGAAAGCTCAACTCTTAAACCGTTTAGCGTCAATGAGTTCTGTTCAATCTTTTGACAGCCAGTGGGTTTATTTGTTTGATCAAGCGCTCAACGAGCAGCAACATCAATCGGCATTACAACTTTTAAACGATGGTCAATCTTTCGAACTTTGCCAAGCTGCAAGTGATGAAATCCAAATTTTAGTAACTCCACGTGTTGGCACAATCTCTCCGTGGTCGTCTAAAGCAACGGATATTTTCCAAAACTGTAATACACCAGTACACCGTCTAGAACGTGGTCTTTTATTCACGTTAAAAGGTGTCACTGAAATTACGAATGAAGTTAAACAAGTACTTCATGACCGTATGACGGAAACAGTTTTTGCTCAAATTGAAGATGCAAAAGCTTTATTCTTAGAAACTGCGCCGAAGCCACTCAACTCAATTGATATCTTGGGTCAAGGTAAAGAAGCATTAGTTAAAGCGAATAATGAGTTCGGCTTTGCTTTATCTGAGCAAGAAATTGATTACTTAACCGAAGCATTTACTAAGCTGGGTCGTAATCCAAATGACATCGAGTTAATGATGTTTGCTCAGGCGAACTCTGAACACTGTCGTCATAAAATCTTTGGTTCTGAATGGACAATTGATGGTGAAAAACAACCATTATCATTGTTCCAAATGATTAAGAATACCTATAAAGAATCTCCAACAGATGTATTGTCGGCGTATAAAGACAATGCCTCTGTGATCGTGGGTTATGACACGATGCGCTTTTATCCAAAAGCGGATGAAAATGGTCACTTTGTTTATAAATATAAGAGCCAAGCTGCTCATATTTTAATGAAGGTGGAAACGCATAACCACCCAACAGCAATTTCTCCATTTGCTGGCGCTGCAACTGGTTCAGGCGGTGAAATCCGTGATGAAGGTGCAACAGGTCGTGGTGGTAAACCAAAAGCAGGTTTAACAGGCTTTACGGTTTCTAACTTGAATATCCCTGGTTTCGAACAGCCTTGGGAAGAAAACTACGGTAAGCCTTCACGTATGGCATCGCCATTACAAATTATGATTGAAGGTCCATTGGGTGGTGCGGCGTTTAACAACGAGTTTGGTCGTCCTGCATTGAATGGTTATTTCCGTACCTTCGAACAGAATGTGAATGGTGAAGTTAAAGGCTTCCATAAGCCAATCATGATCGCGGGTGGTTACGGTAACATCCGTCCTGATCATGTTGAAAAAGATGCGATTCAACCGGGTGACTTACTCATTGTATTGGGTGGCCCTGCAATGTTGATCGGTCTTGGCGGTGGCGCAGCGTCTTCTGTAGACAGCGGTACCATGGGTGAGAGTTTAGACTTTGCTTCGGTGCAACGTGAAAACCCAGAAATGGAACGCCGTTGCCAAGAAGTCATCGATACCTGCTGGCGCTTAGAAGACTTTAACCCAATCGTGTCTGTACATGACGTGGGTGCGGGTGGTCTATCAAATGCGATGCCTGAACTAGTGAATGATCACGAGTTAGGTGCAGTATTGAACCTGCGTAAGATTCCATCTTTAGAGCCAGGCATGAGCCCGATGGAAATCTGGTCAAATGAAGCGCAAGAACGTTATGTGTTAGCGATTCGTCCAGAATCTTTAGAACAGTTTGAAGAAATTTGTGCACGTGAGCGTTGTCCGTTTGCAGTACTTGGTGAAGCGACTGAAGCACGTCATTTGACTGTTGAAGATCCATTATTTGAAAATAATGCAGTCGATATCCCAATGCAAGTCATGTTGGGTGGTACACCACGTATGCAACGTTCGTATGAAACGATTGAGCGTACGGGTAACGACTTTGATGCATCAAAAGTTGATTTGAAAGATGCGATTTTCCGCGTATTGAAAAATCCAACAGTTGCGTCTAAATCATTCCTGATCACAATTGGTGACCGCTCGATTACAGGTATGGTTGCACGTGATCAAATGGTTGGCCGTTGGCAGGTGCCTGTCGCAGATGCAGCGGTAACGACGACAAGCTTGCAAGGTTTCACGGGTGAAGCAATGGCGATGGGTGAACGTCCACCCGTTGCTTTGTTAAATCCAGCCGCATCGGCTCGTTTAGCGGTTGCGGAAGCAATTACTAATATTGCCTGTGCCAACATCGAACAAATTAGTGATATCAAACTTTCTGCGAACTGGATGGCTGCTGCTGGTCAAAAAGGTGAAGATCAAGCCTTGTTTGAAGGTGTGAAAGCGATTGGTATGGAAATGTGTCCTGCATTGGGGATCGCAATTCCTGTCGGTAAAGACTCACTTTCAATGCGTACCACTTGGAACGATGGTGAAGACAAAGCCGTAACTTCTCCAATGACAGGCGTAATCACTGCGTTTGCACCTGTTTTAGATGTACGTAAAACATTAACACCTGAACTCAAGAATTTAGAAGACTCAGTACTTGTACGTATCGATTTATCTAAAGGACAATTCCGTTTAGGTGGTTCGATCCTTGCGCAAGTATATAAAGCAATCGGTTCTGTTACTCCTGATGTTGATAGTTTTGATGACTTCAAAGCGTTCTTTGCTTTGATTCAAGACTGGAACAATCGTGGTGTGATCAAGGCTTACCATGACATCGGTGACGGTGGTCTATTGGCGACTGTTGCTGAAATGATGTTTGCTTCACGCCTAGGTGTTGCTCTAGAAAATCAATCAACTGAAAGTTTATTTGCTGAAGAAATTGGTGCAGTACTTCAAATTACGGCTGCTGATTGGGCGCAGTTAGAAGTTGAAGTTGCAGCATCTAGCTTGAAAGATACAATTGCTGTTGTTGGTCGTGTGAATACAACTGATCAACTCGTTGTAAATGGTTTAACGCTTGAGCGTGCTGAATTACAACAAGCTTGGGCTGAAGTTTCACATCAGATCCAACGTTTACGTGACAACGTTGAAACAGCTGATCAAGAATTTGCCTTAATTGCAGATAAAAACCACAAAGGTTTAATTGCACAAGCAACTTATGACTTAAATGAGCCAGTTGAAGCGCCGTTTATCAATACACGTCGTCCAAATATGGCAATTTTGCGTGAGCAAGGTGTAAATGGTCATGTGGAAATGGCGGCAGCCTTTGACAAAGTAGGCTTCAATACTATCGACGTACACATGAGTGATTTACTTGCAGGCCGTGTCAGCTTGAGCGATTTTGAAGGTTTGGTGGCTTGTGGCGGCTTCTCATACGGTGACGTAATGGGTGCTGGTGGTGGCTGGGCGAAATCAGTATTGTTCAACCCGAAATTACGTGATCAGTTCGAACAGTTCTTCCATCGTGAGAGCACTTTCAGCTTAGGTGTATGTAACGGCTGTCAAATGATGTCACAACTTGCACCATTGATTCCAGGTGCAGAGCATTGGGGTCGTTTCCACCGCAATACGTCAGAAGTATTTGAAGCGCGTGCTGTTAATGTTCGCGTAGAAAAATCGGTTTCTGTATTGCTTGAAGATATGCAAGGTTCGATTTTACCAATCGCAGTGGCGCATGGTGAAGGGCGTTTGGTTGCGACTGAACAGCAAATTGCTGCTTTAAATGCTGAGAATCAAGTGATCTTGCGTTATGTAGATAGTTTGGGTAATCCAACTCAACACTATCCATTGAACCCGAATGGTTCACCTGAAGCAATTACAGGTTTAACCTCTAAAGACGGTCGTGCAACAGTGATGATGCCGCATCCAGAACGTAACTTCCGTGCCTTACAACATTCTTGGAAGCCTGAAGATTGGGCTGAAGATGGTGCTTGGTTGCGTATGTTCCGCAACGCACGTAAGTTCATTGGCTAATATGAAATAAAAAATAAGCCACCGTCAGGTGGCTTATTTTATTCTTGGATTCAATATAAAATAACGATGAATGAACAAGAACAATCAAATCAAAAAGAATATGCTAAAACTTATTTACTATGTACCTGAATCTCACCTTGCAACCACAAAACTTGCTATTTTTGAAGCAGGAGCAGGTGGTATTGGTAATTATGAACATTGTGCTTGGCAAGTGAAAGGAATAGGGCAATTTAAACCTATTAAAGGTGCAAATCCATTTTTAGGACAATTAGACGAACTAGAACAGCTTGAAGAGTGGCGTGTAGAAACTATTGTGCCTGAAGATAAAGCCAGTGTTGTGGCAAAGGTATTAAAGGCAAGCCATCCTTATGAAGAGCCTGCCTTTGAGTTTATTCAAATATTAGATATTGAATAATTATACTTTTTGAATAAATAAATCACGATCAAAACGATACTGCGGGAAGAACACACCATCTGTAGCCCGTTCACCTGCACCAATCACCATGACAGGATGCTGTTGATCATTTAATTTTAAAATTTTACGAACTAAAGGCTCATCAAAGCCTTCCATCATACAACTGTCAAAACCATAGGCACGTAAAGCCAATACCAAATTTTCACATGCTAAAGCAGTGGTTTTAGTTGCCCATAATTTAGCATCGGCAGGGTTAAATGCAGTCACAGGAAGTTGTTTATCAAGTGTGCGGGCTACTTTAAATGCAACTTTTTTGAAGTTACCTAATGCATTGAAATAACCTGTTTTATAGTTGTAGGGGATAAAACGGTAATATTTTTGTACCATTGCAGGGGCTTCAGGAAATGGAAATTCGCTAATATTTCGTTTTGCCATTTCATCAACACGATCTGTTCTAGCGACACATACGATTAATTCGGATGCAGTTTTAGCGGCAAGTTGTCCTAAACACGCTTTAACCAGTTGCTTTTTCTTGGTTGGATTTTGCACCACATAGAATGTCCAAGGCTGTAAGTTTGATGAGTTGGGTGCAAGCAGTGCCAAATCTAAACATTCATCTAAAATCTCACTTGGAATCGGTTTATCCGTGAACTTACGTACTGAACGACGGCTTTCAATGACTTTACGGAAATTGGCAACATCAATATCTTGAGTGGCAGGTTCGTAGTAGCGTTTTTTGTCGGTTTGATTTTGTTCAGACATGAGAATAAATGTTCCTATAAGATTGTTATTCATATTGGGACGTTAAATAAAAAAACCACCCAGTCTTGACTAAGTGGTTTATATAAAAACAGTGTAATGTATTAATTGAACTGTGAGAAGTCAGGCTTACGTTTTTGCATAAATGCTTGTACAGCTTCCATCATTTCAGGTGAACGTACACGCTGCATAAAGATTTCAGCTTCTTCATCGACGCAAGCAATAATTTCAGCTAAGTCTTTTTTCATTAGCGCTTTACTTTGTTTTAGAGACGCTAAAGGTAATGCTGCTAAATGTTGAGCTGTTTGTTGTGTGGTTGCATAAACATCTTCAACGACATCATTCACGAGATTTGCTTTTACTGCTGTTGCAGCATCAAATTTCTTCGCTGTGAATAATAATTCAGCCGCTTTCTGATAGCCTGCTTGTTTGACCAATAAACGGCTCGCAGCACCTTCAGGAGAAAGGCCTAGGCTTACGAATGGAATTTGGAATAGGGCAGTATTGTCTGCAAATACGATATCAGCATGTAATAAGATCGTTACACCGATCCCGATTGCTACGCCTTTCACTCCAATAATCAGTGGTTTAGAAAAACGAGCCGCAGCTTTTAATAACACAAATGGTGGTTGATCGCCTGCTTTGCCTTCATACGGCTTTTGCATAAAGCCCATGAAATCTTTCATGTCATTACCCGCAGTAAAATCTTGTTCTGCACCACGGAAAATAACAACACGTACATCTTTATTTGTATCAGCTTCATCTAATGCTTTTGCAATCCATAGATAAAGTTCGCCGTAAAGTGCATTCTTTGCTTCTGAACGGTTAATGGCTAAGGTGAGTACGCCATCTTCTAAATTTGCTTGCAAATGTTGATGAGGTTGTTGAATACAGCTAAGTGTCATCGTACTATCCTTGCTTTAATCCAGATTGATTTTTTAAGTGTCCTCATTATGTCGCATATTTACCTAAATGGCGCAACTGATGAGTTCACAAAAAGTGAAATTACACCTATGTACACATTTGACTATCTTGTTTTTATTGGACGCTTTCAGCCTTTTCATTTAGCGCATCTACAAACCATTGAAATTGCATTACAACAAAGTCAGAACGTGATCTTGGCATTGGGTTCAGCGCAAGCAGAACGGAATATCAAAAATCCATTTTTAGCCCATGAACGTGAGCAAATGATTCTGTCTAATTTTTCAGAAGATGAGCAGAAACGGATTCATTTCGTGCATGTGGTTGATGTGTATAACGATGAAAAATGGGTCAAACAAGTCAAAACATTGGTCAATCAAGTGGTTCAGCCAAATGCAAAAGTAGGTTTGATTGGTCACTTCAAAGATGAATCTTCGTATTATTTAGCTTTATTTCCAGAATGGCAGATGGTCGAGTTGGATAGTTTAAAAGATTCTATTTCAGCCACGCCTATGCGAGAAGCCTATTATCGGGGAGAGATTCAAACTGAATTTTTCCCAGCAGGAACGATACGCTTTCTGGAAGAATTTCTAAAATCATCTGTTTATCAGAAGTTGCAGCAACATTTTGATAAAGATGATCGTTCCAATATCGATGAATCTTAAGGGTGGGGAAGAGGATTAAGCATCTTTCCAAAACATGATTCGGTCTAAAAATGGATTGGTGATGCTCAGTTCCAGAGTTTACCAGTCTGTTTTTTCAATTTGGGGGTTAGTGAATGTACCAGACTGCATCAGGCTTCCTCTTAACGAACGCCAAAATGAAACTTGCCTTTTGTTACCTAGGCTTACGAAGCTCCTTGCAGTGCTTTCAAATCTTCAAGCAGCTGTTCGGCATGACCAGCAGCTTTAACTTTGCGATAGCTTTTCACTAACTGTTTGTTGTGAAAAATAAAAGTTGAACGCTCAATGCCCATGACTTGTTTGCCATACATATTTTTTTCTTTGATGACATCAAAATGTTTGCATAACACTTCTTCTTTATCGCTAATTAAATCAATTGTGAGCGCTTGTTTTTCCGTGAAATTTTGATGTGCTTTAACAGAATCTCTAGAGACTCCAAAAATTTGACAATTTAATCCTTCAAATTGATCTTTTAAACACGAAAATCCAATGGCTTGAGTCGTACAACCTGGGGTTGAATCTTTAGGGTAGAAATAAATGACAAGCCATTCGCTGCCTAACTCAGCAAGATTGACTTCACCTTGTGTAGTTGAAAAAGTATGATTCGGTAATTCAATATTCTCAGACATTTTTATTCCTTCTATAAAGCTAAGCGTGATCTAGTTCAAGTGGTAAAAAAGCATATTCTTCATGATAAACAATTTCACCGTGACGTATAGGAATTGCTTTGTTAAAACCTTGTCCTGTCAATCACAATGGTATGGAATTTTCCATCCTCTTCAACATAAAGGAAAGTTTAACAGAGCCTACAAAAAAGCCTGCAATTATGCAGGCTTTAATCTGAACAATACAAGCTTACTTTTTAGGAGCTTGTTGCTGAGCAGCTTTCATTGCTTCCTCAGTTAACTTTTCAAGCTTAGACACCAGTGGTGCACCTAGGCAAGCTTGTAATTCTTTATTTTGTTGCTGTACAAATGCTAAAGAACTTGGGCTTTTCTTCGCATTGATTGCGCTTTGAATTTCCCATTTTTGAGCTTCAGTTACTTTCCCTTGAGCATCAATTTGGCAACCACAAAATTTACTCACTTCCGCAGCTGATAACTTGCCACCTTTAGTGGTTTGTTCCTTACAGACGTTAATCAATGCAGATTTTACATTGGTACTTTTATATGCTGCTTGTAATGGATTATCAGCTGCGTGAGTTGCCATTGCAAATAAAGCAGTCGCTGACATCATTGTAGAAAGAATAAGATTTGATTTTAAAAACTTCATATATTGTACCTAATGATTGCCCTAAATCATCTATTGGGTATAGCGTGTAGGGTCCGCAATACCTGCTTCGATAAAACCTTGTTGACGTAAACGGCAACTGTCGCATTTGCCACAGGCACGTCCTTGAGCATCTGCCTGATAGCAGGATACTGTTTGGCTATAGTCTACGCCATGTTCGATACCTAAGCGTATAATATTCGCTTTGGATAAATGTAACAAAGGTGTTTCAATTTTGAGAGGTTTTCCTTCCACGCCTGCCTTTGTTGCCAAACGCGCAAGATTGGCAAAAGCGTCAATAAATTCTGGGCGACAATCTGGATATCCTGAATAATCAACAGCATTGACACCAATCACAATGGCTTGAGCGTCAAAAACTTCCGCTGCTGCAAGGGCATATGAAAGGAAAATGGTGTTACGCGCTGGAACATAAGTTACAGGAATCCCTTCTTGTAATTGTTCAGGTACATCAATGTTATGATCTGTAAGTGCAGAGCCGCCTAAATTGCCTAAATCAATATTAATCACACGATGTTCTACACCTGCACGTTGTGCGAGTGCTTTGGCTGCATCAAGTTCGGTGGTTGAGCGTTGACCATACATAAAGCTTAATGCAATACAATCATAATTTGCTTGTGCCCAAGCAAGACACGTTGTTGAGTCTAAGCCACCAGACAATAATACGATGGCACGAGAATGCATATTATTTTCCATGATTCAACCTAAAAATAAATTTGATAAAAGCCGATCTATTTTGCAGAACGGATATGTTGAGTATTTTAACGACCAGATTCATCATTCCATAACAGCTTATGTAACTGTAATTGGAAGCGAACAGGGAGATGGTCATCTAAAATCCATTGAGCTAAGTCACGCGCCAAGGCGGGCAATCCGACAGCTCTTTTTTCGATAGCAAAGGCTGGTGAAAACCATACTGTACTTACTTTATCTTGCAACTGAAATTGTTCAAGTTGCTGTTTTGACCACTCATAGTCAGCACGATTACAAATCACAAATTTAATCTGGTCATGTGGGGTGAGATGGTCAAGATTACTATATAGATTACGATGCTCTTCTTTTGACGTTGGTGTTTTTAAATCCAACACTTTGGAAACACGAGGGTCAACTTTCGATACATCTAAAGCACCGCTGGTTTCAAGTGAAACTTCAAATCCAAGATCACAAAGACGTTGTAATAAAATCAGACAGTTTGGTTGTGCAAGCGGTTCGCCACCTGTCACACAGATATAAGGTGTTTTATGTTGGCTTGCTGTTTCGATAATCTGTTCAAGGGATAAACGTTCACCACCTTCAAATGAATAAGTCGTATCACAATAACTACAACGTAAAGGACAACCCGTTAAACGAATAAAAACAGTCGGTAAACCAAAAGTATTCGCTTCGCCTTGCAAAGAATAGAAGATCTCGGTAATACGTAAACCAGCCGCAGGATCAGATACAGGAATTGCAGAAGAACGTAAGGAAGCCATAAATAGTTACCACAAACAGTTGCTACATAAGCAGCAAGTACATAAAAAACAAAATCTCTACGACCATAGCTGATCGTAGAGACGAGAAGCGATGAAACTCCGAGAAACGTTATAAATTAGTCTGCACGTAATAAATCGTTCAAGCTAGTTTTTGCACGTGTTTTCGCATCTACTTTTTTCACAATAATTGCAGCATAAAGGCTGTAAGTACCACATTTCGATGGAAGGCTACCTGCAACAACGACTGAACCTGCTGGTACGCGACCATAGTGAATCTCACCTGTTTCACGATCAAAGATTTTAGTTGATTGACCAATGAATACGCCCATTGAAATCACTGAACCTTCTTCAACAATCACGCCTTCAACGATTTCAGAACGGGCACCAATGAAGCAGTTGTCTTCAATAATCGTTGGATTTGCTTGTAATGGTTCGAGTACACCACCGATACCAACACCACCAGATAAATGAACGTTTTTACCGATTTGAGCACATGAACCCACAGTTGCCCATGTATCAACCATGGTACCTTCATCTACATAAGCACCAATATTGACATACGATGGCATCAATACGACATTTTTCGCTTGGAAGCTACCACGACGAGCAACAGCAGGTGGTACAATACGGACACCAGCAGCTTTAAATTGTTCTTCAGTCCAACCTGAATATTTTGTTGCAACCTTGTCATAAAACTGTAGATCACATGCTTCGATTGGCTGGTTGTCATTCAGTTTGAATGAAAGTAAAACAGCTTTTTTTAGCCATTGGTGAACAACCCACTCACCATCGATTTTTTCAGCGACACGAAGTGTACCATTGTCTAAACCTGTTAGCGCCTCTTCAACAGCTTGACGAATTTCAGTAGGGCAATCTGCTGCACTGTAGTTTGCACGGTCTTCAAAGGCTTGTTCAATGATTGTAGAAAGCTGAGACATGATCTTCATTCTTCCAAAAATAAATTTCCGAGATTTTACACTAATTTGATACAAGAATCTTTGAAAAAAGTCGTTACAATAAAGTGTTTTAAAATTAAGCAATAAAATTGTAATAAATTCGGATTTAATTGTTTTTTATCCATTATTTTGAAATATACAATTATCCTTAATTTGTATCAAAAAATAACAGAAAGTAATCAGTTTCTGTATAAAAAGATATCAATCATTCTTTTAAGATTTTACTACAGTAACAACTATACCTTAGATAAAAGTATTTTTTGAGGAGACTTCAATGAAAGCTTTGCGCGTTATTTTGGCTGCAGGTGCATTAACAGCGATTGCAGGTTCTGCTTTAGCAGCAGATGAACAAGTTGTGAAGGAATCAGGTTCTACGTTTCCTTCATACTTAGATCCAGTTTCAGTTCGTGCTGAAGTGGGTACTACAGGTTATGGTGGTGCAATTTCTTATCGTGTTAATCCATATGTAGGTTTAAGCCTTGGTTACAATGGTGGCGATATTTCATGGTCTGACAATTTGAAAATTGACGGTACCAAATATGATATGGATATGGAGAATAACAACACATATTTAAATGCTGAACTTTATCCATGGGGTGCGAGTCAAAATGCGTTCGCTCGTTCACTTTATGTAGCTGCTGGTGTTGCTTACTTGGATAATGAATATGGTTTGACTAAAAATGTTGGTAGCAATAGTTTAGTAAAAGTGAATGGTGAACGATTCACTACAACTTCAACTCAAAGTGCCAAAATTGATGGTACGATGAACTACGATAATAATATCTCACCATATTTAGGCTTTGGTTTAAATGCACCAGTATATAAAAATATTGGTTTATTTGGTGAGGTAGGTGCTTATTATACAGGCAATCCAACAGTTAGCTTAAAAACATCTGGTGATAATCAAATCATTGGTAGCAATGGTAATACATTAGAAAGTGCTGTTGAAAAAGAGCAACGTAATATTGAAAACAAAAGTAAGTATGAGTGGATGCCAGTGGCTAAAGTGGGTGTGAGCTTTAAGTTCTAATGCACCAACTCTGCATAAAAAAACGAGCTTAAAGCTCGTTTTTTTATGCTCAGATTTTAGGTAAAAATAAATGGCTAATAGTAGTAAGGCCATTCATTTTGTTAGATTTATTCTTCTGGATAAGCCACTTTTTTAAGTTCTTTGATGTTTGTTTTTGGAGAACATAAAGAAATAAATTCATAACCATAGCCACGTAAAAGATGTCCTTTACGTACCGCGATCCATGTGGTATTGGCACCAAAAATATCGGTTTTGATCTGTTGTAGACGATAATCTCGCTCAGCATCATAGGCGACATCATTGACAATACCCACACCCATATTCAGTTCAACATAGGTTTTGATGACATCGGCATCAAGGGCGGACATGACAATGTTGGCATGCAGTTGTGCATCGTCAAAGGCCTTGTCAATCTTGGAGCGTCCAGTAAAGCCGCCATGATATGTAATCAATGGATATTTGGCTAATACATCTAAACTAATTTTATCTAATTTAGTCAACGGGTGGTCTTTAGGTGTAATGATACTATGATGCCATTCATAATAAGGTACGCTTGCTAAGTTCTCTTCCGTCGTCAAAGATTCAGTTGCGATACCAATATCTGCTTCACCTTGGAGTAGCATTTCTGAGATTTCAACAGGACTCGCTTGTTGTAAAACCAAATGTACTTTTGGGAATAATTTTTTAAACTGATTCACAATCGGTGGAAGAACATACCGTGCTTGGGTATGCGTTGTTGCAATCGTTAATGTCCCCTCATCAACTTTATTAAAATCATCTGCGAGACGTTTAATATTGTCAGCATCAACTAACATACGCTCCACAATGCTTAATAACGATTGACCTGGTTCAGTCAAACCAAGTAAACGTTTACCTTTACGTACAAAGAGTTGTACACCTAACTCATCTTCTAAATCTTTAATGTGCTTACTGACACCAGATTGGGAGGTATAAAGTGCCGCAGAAGCTTCAGTTAAATTAAAGTTTTGGCGAACAGTTTCTCGAATAATTCTGAGTTGTTGAAAGTTCATAATAATTTTTCCACATAAAAGATGAGGAACGATCAAATTTATTTAATCACCCTCAAGATATTATTCTAAGCAACTTGAGTCGTTTGGTCTGCAAATAAATGAAGTTGAGCTGCACTAATCCAGACGGTTTGGTTTGGTCTGAATTGATGCAAATTAGCTTCTTCTACACTTAGTAAAATTTCGATAGTACGCCCACTGCGATCTTGTAACTCCGCAATCACTTTACCAGCAATCCAGACTTCACGTAGAAACGTTGCCTCAATGGTATTGGGCTGTGGTTGTGCATGAATATGTAGTTCATTTGGTCGTGCAAAGGCGATCACTTTGCCTTGCGGTGCATCAATAGCAGTCGGTAACTGAATACGGTCATCACCGAGGCGGATGATACCGCTAGTATGTTCGCCTTCAAAACGATTTGCTTGACCTAAGAAATCAAAAACAAAGGGGGTTGCTGGTTTTTCATAAACTTCACGAGGTGAACCAATTTGTTCAACATCACCTTTATTCATGACAATAATTTGGTCTGCGACTTCCAAAGCCTCTTCTTGGTCATGTGTAACAAAAATAGATGTGATATGTAGTTCATCATGTAAGGTTCGTAACCAACGGCGTAATTCTTTACGAACTTTGGCATCTAGTGCACCGAAAGGCTCATCGAGTAACAAAACACGTGGTTCTACTGCAAGAGCGCGTGCTAGTGCAATACGTTGACGTTGTCCACCTGAAAGTTGAGCAGGGTAACGATCAGCTAAGAATCCAAGTTGAACCAAATCTAATAAGCGCGTGACACGTTTTTTAATTTCGGCTTCTGATGGACGAGTTGCACGTGGGCGAACGCGTAAACCAAAAGCAATATTATCAAACACCGTCATATGGCGGAATAAGGCATAGTGCTGAAATACAAAACCGACTTGACGTTCACGAACATGGATATTGGTGGCATCTTCGCCTTCAAGTAAAACTTGACCATGATCAGCAGATTCTAAACCCGCGATGATGCGTAATAATGTTGTTTTTCCACAGCCTGAAGGACCAAGCAAAGCGACTAATTCACCTTCAGGAAAGTCTAAAGAGATATTTTTGAGTGCATGGAATGCACCGAAGTGTTTTTCAATATTTTTAACTTGAATACTCATGTGTTCATTCCTTAGTGATTCGGTTGATGTTCATTTGCTTGGTCTTGCCGTATTTCTAACCAAGTTTTCAAGATCAATGTGATAATCGCTAAAAATGCCAGTAACGAAGACACAGCAAATGCAGCACTAAAGGTATATTCGTTATAAAGAATCTCGACGTGTAACGGCAGGGTATTGGTTTCACCGCGGATGTGTCCTGAAACCACAGACACCGCACCAAATTCTCCCATTGCACGGGCATTACACAGAATCACACCGTAAATCAAACCCCATTTAATATTTGGTAGGGTCACTTTCCAAAAGGTTTGCCACCCTGAAGCACCGAGTACAATCGCAGCTTCTTCTTCTTCGGTCCCTTGTGCTTCCATGAGTGGAATTAATTCACGAGCAACAAAAGGAACAGTAATAAAAATTGTGGCTAAAACAATGGCAGGTACGGCATAAAGGATTTTAATATCGTGATCCATTAACCAACCGCCAACCCAACCTTGTGAACCAAAAATCAGAACCAACATTAAACCTGCAATTACAGGGGAGACTGAAAATGGCATATCAATAATGGTGGTCAAGATGGCTTTGCCACGGAACTGGAATTTAGCCACAGCCCAAGCAGCCGCGACACCAAAAACTACATTAATCGGTACAGCAATCGCTGCTGTCAATAAGGTTAGTTTGACTGCCGACAGGGTGTCAGAATCAGTTAAGGCATTGATGTAAACTGAAAGACCTTGTTTAAATGCTTCAACAAAAACCAAAATGAGCGGTAGTATTAAGCAACTTAAGAAGAAAATCAGTGCAATACTAATTAATGTATAACGGACCCATGTTGGTTCACGGGTTGAATCACGAGATTGCAACTTTATGGCTAAAGCATTGCTATTGGTATTTAAACTCATTGCGCAGTTCTCCCTGTACGACGGCTCGCCCATGCTTGTACTAAATTAATTAAAAATAAGATGACAAAAGAGAGAACAAGCATCACGACAGCAATCGTAGTCGCTCCAGCATAATCATATTCCTCTAAACGAGAGATGATCATGAGGGGGGCAATTTCGGTCTTATAGGGTTGATTCCCTGCAATAAAAATAACTGAGCCATATTCACCGACACCACGAGCAAATGCCAAAGCAAAGCCTGTTAATAGTGCAGGGAATAGGATGGGTAAAATGATTTTAGTAATGGTTTGCCAGCGATTTGCACCGAGTGCAGAAGCCGCTTCTTCAAGTTCAGTTTCAATGTCACTCAAAACAGGTTGCACGGTACGTACTACAAACGGTAAACCAATAAAAATTAATGCAAGGGTAATACCAATCGGAGTGTACGCCACTTGAATTCCTAGAGGTTCAAGATATTGACCAATCCAACCTGTAGGTGCATATAACGAGGTTAATGCAATCCCAGCCACTGCGGTAGGCAAAGCAAAAGGTAAATCGACCAAAGCATCGACGACTCTTTTACCTGGGAAATTATAACGAACCAAGCACCAAGCCAGCAGTATGCCAAAGATTATATTGACTAAAGAAGCAATCAATGCAGTACTAAAGCTGAGTTGTAACGATTTTAAAATTCGTTCTGAAGTAAGAATTTCCCATAATCCATCCCATCCAATCCCTAAAGATTTGATAAATACAGCTGATAAAGGAATAAGTACGATAAAAGATACATAAGCGAGGGTGAAGCCCAAAGACAGACCAAACCCAGGCAGCACTCGGGAACGCTGCGACATGATATTTCCTCAAAGAGAAATATTTGCTAAAACCAGCAAATAAATAACACTAAAACCAAAAAATACTGAGATCGGAATCTAGGCAAATTTCAAATTAAAATTTGCCTGACTCATTCGAATTACAGGTTGCAGTTTTTTTTCAGGCAACATGTAATTAAGGATGTCCGGAAAAGGGCCGAATCCAGATGCCACATTGATGTGACCTACTTGCCCCAAATTGATTGGTGTCAGTTTCCAAGCCTGTGCCAGTTGTAAAGCATCGAAATAACCTAACCAAGGATCATTTTCACTGATTAATAAAGTCGTTGGCACATCAATATTAAGCTGATGGAAATACTTTTTGTAATCAGTCAAGCTGTGACGAGCAAAGCCCGCTTCGCCAAATCGTGCAGGATTTGCAGGTGCAACCAAAATTAATTTTTTTACTTTTGTTTGTAACTCTGGATGTTCAGCTAAAGCAGCAACACTGGTTAAACAGCCAAAGCTATGAGCAACAATTTGTATTGGTGCTTCTATAGTCGCAACGGTTTTAACAAATTGAGCAACCCATTCGTTTAAAACGGGTCGGTCCCAATGTTTCTGTTGAACGCGGGAGCTAGACACGAGTTGTTGTTGTAACCAAGATTGCCAATGTTGAGCTTCGCTACCCCCAACACCAGGAACAATTACGGTATGAATCATGTCCGCTCTCCTTATTTACCTAATTAGTAAATTATTTTGTGGTGCTGTTGATCTTGACGATTTGATCGAAAATACCGCCATTATCAAAATGAGTTTTTTGTACTTTGGTCCAACCACCAAACTCTTTATCGATCGTGACAAGCTTCAGAGGTTTAAAAGTGGCGCTATATTTCTTTAAAACAGCTGCATTACGAGGACGATAGAAGTTACGTGCTGCAATTTCCTGACCCGCTGGAGAATATAAGTAGTTCAAATAGCCACGAGCGATTTGTAAATTACCTTTTTTCTCAGCATTTTTTTCTACAACCGCCACTGGAGGTTCAGCCAAAATTGAAAGTGACGGTGTAACGATCTCAAATTTACCTGGTTGTTCACGTACTGCTAGGAATGCTTCATTTTCCCAAGCCAGTAAAACATCACCGATGCCGCGTTCAGCAAATGTAGTAGTTGCGCCACGTGCACCTGAATCAAGTACTTTAGTTTGTTTGTAAATTTGGCGAACAAATTCTTGTGCCTTGGCATCGTTACCACCTTTTTGGTGTTTTGCCCATGCCCAAGCACCTAAATAGTTCCAACGTGCGCCACCTGATGTTTTTGGATTTGGTGTAATAATTTCTACACCTGGTTTAACCAGATCACCCCAATCTTTAATTTGTTTTGGGTTGCCTTTACGCACAAGGAAAACAATCGTTGAGGTGTAAGGCGTGGAGTTATTTGGTAGTTTCTTCTGCCAATCAGCTGGAAGCAGTTTTGCATTTTCAGCAATTTCATCAATATCTGCTGCAAGGGCAAGTGTTACGACATCAGCATTTAAGCCATCAATCACGGCACGTGCCTGTTTGCCTGAACCCCCATGGGATTGTTTGAAATCAATGTCCTGTCCTGTACGCTGTTTCCAGAAAGCACCAAACTGCTTGTTGAAATCGGTATAAAGCTCGCGAGTTGGATCATAAGAGACATTTAAAAACTCTTGTGCCGCGAAAGATGAAACGGAGAGTAATGCGGCAATAACACCGACTTTTAACTGAGATAAACGCATGAAAAACCCCTTGAAATTAAATCTTGATTTGGAATATGGATGCAGCATAACGCCAGTTTTTTTGCAAAAAAAATAATTAAAAACGAATTTGATATGAGGAAAAAAGAAATATAAAAAAGACATAACTTATGCTGAATTTCTGATAATTGTTTCGTATATAGCTATAAAACAAGATGTTGAATTTGATTCATATTGAATGTTTATTTAAAAATGAGTTTCGGTAGATTAAGCCTGAATATATTTAGAGAGTCCGTGCTAATTCGAGTTGTTAATAAACGATTGGATTCTAGATCATGATGAATGAGGCATGGATTGTGTACATGCTTTTGCCAAACTTAGGTTTCAGGGTATGATGACGATGTGTTGGAGACTGAATTTTTGATCATGCAGTGTTATAAAAATGGACAATTGATTGATTCGATTCCGTTGTTAGATCGAGCCTTTCATTATGGAGATGGTTGCTTTACCACTGCGCGAATTTTTCAAGATACGTTTGAACTAAAACAATTACACTTTGCTCGTTTGGCATTGGCTTGCCAAAGATTAAGTCTTGATGTGGATTTATCGGTCATAGATAGATCCTTAGTACAACTACAACAACAGCATTTTACCTTGAATGGTACCTTAAAAATCGTGATTAGTCGAGGCGAGGGAGATCGAGGATATAGCTTACCTTTACATGCTGCTGATGTTTATGTTTGGTATTACCCTAAAGTCATGCAAGTTTTTCAACCAGAGTGGATTGAGAGTGGAGTACTCAATCATGCTCTAGGTTTGAATATGCCGCATTTAGTGGGTTTAAAAACATTAAACCGTTTAGAACAAGTGTTATTAAAGCAGGAAGCTGACCATCAGGGGTGGCTTGAAGCATTGGTAACTGATGTACAAGGTTATATTGTAGAAGGGGTGAGCAGTAATTGTTTTATTCGTATAAATGACCGATGGATTACACCAGAACTTCGTTATAATGGCGTTCACGGCGTCATGCGAGCCAAGATTCTATCTCGTATGAAGCAACAGAATATTGAATGTGAGCAAAGTTGTGTAGAGATTAATGATATTGAACGTATTCAAAGTCTATTTTTCTGCAACGCTTTACATCCGATGAAAGCAGTTATTCGATTTAATGGTCGGGCTTTTGAGCAGCAACCCTACCTTGATTTATTTGAAACATTGAAACTTAGCCAGATTGATTAATATGCCAAAGCCACCAACAACCCAAGCCAAAACAAAGAAAAAGCCAAAAGCTCAACCGAAGTCTAAGTTTTCTATCAAAGCCTTATTGATTGTAATCATCGTCTTTTTTTTGCTCGTACTTGGTGTGCTTTGGGCAAGTTTATTTAAGAACTATCCAGTCGAAGGGAAAAAGCAGGTTCTGGTCATTTCTTCGGGAGACACTTACTCAAAATTTATTGATCATCTAGCCAAAGAAAACAAAGTTAATTTCCCTATTATTTTAAAGATTTATCAAAAATTTATGATTCACGACAGTTTGAAAGCTGGTGTGTATGAAATCAATAAAGGGATGAGTGTTCGTCAAGTACTTGATATGCTATCTGATGCTGAAAATGCACAAATGAATCGTATTTTGGTGATTGAAGGGACAACTTTTAAACAATTGCTACAGAATTTAAAGAAAGATCCGAATGTTAGCAAGACTATTTTAGATCTACCACAAGACCAATTATTAAAAGCTTTAGATATTCCTTATTCACACCCTGAAGGTTTATTTGCACCAGATACTTATTTCTTTGCCAAGGGCGAAACAGATAAGAAAATCTTAACGGATTTATATCGCCGTCAAATGAAATCATTAGATGAAGCTTGGGCAAAAAAAGCACCGAACTTACCCTATAATGATAAATATCAAGCTCTAATTATGGCTTCGATTATTGAAAAAGAAACCAGTTTAGATAGTGAACTAGAACAAGTTTCAGGTGTATTTGTACGTCGTTTAAAAATCGGTATGCGTCTACAAACTGATCCAACCGTAATTTATGGTATGGGGGATAATTATAAGGGCAATATCACTCGCAATGATTTACGGACACCAACGCCTTATAATACATACACGATCAATGGTTTGCCGCCAACTCCGATTGCATTGCCAAGTAAAAAAGCGATTGAAGCAGCAATGCATCCAGACGATGCTAAAAATATTTACTTTGTTGCTACAGGTAATGGTGGGCATAAATTTACAGCTTCTTTAGAAGATCATAATCGTGCAGTTCAAGAATATTTAACTGCGTTACGCGCAAAGCAAAAGTAGGATGAATGATGTTTATTAGTTTTGAAGGTACGGAAGGTGTAGGTAAGACGACACTCATCCGTAAAATTCATCAGTACTTTGAACAGCAAGGTAAAGAAGTCGTTTTGACGCGTGAACCGGGTGGAACGCCGTTAGCTGAACAGATTCGCTCTTTATTATTAGCGGTGAATCACGAAGAGCAAATGAGTCATGATACTGAGTTGTTATTGATTTATGCAGCACGTGCGCAACATTTACAACAAGTGATTTTACCTGCATTAGAGGCAGGCAAGATTGTGTTGAGTGATCGTTTTACTGATGCCAGCTTTGCATATCAATGTTCTGGACGTGGTTTAAGTCAGGAAAAGTTGCAATTATTAAATCAAACTTTTGTGGCGAAAATGCCGAATATTACCTTTTGGTTGGATGCGCCGATTGAGTTGGGCATGACTCGTGCACGAGAGCGTGGCGCCCTAGATCGTTTTGAACAAGAGAAACTAAGTTTTTTTGCCAAAGTGCGTGCGGGTTATGAGACCTTGTGGCAAGCAGAGCCTGAACGGATGAAGCGTTTAGATGCAATGCAGAATGCGGATGTGGTGTTTGAAGAAGCTTTGCAATATTTGAAATAAAATAGCTATATTCTCAATCTTTATTGTTGAAAAAGTTTGAAATCACGCTTTGAACTCTATTACTTATGCCTTACTTTTCAAGGATGAAAAGTAACAAAAATCCTTTGTTGAGCTGACGGTACATCCTTGATACCGCAGCTCAACGGGCGACATCCATGTCGCCTACCTCGATAGTAAATAATAGCCTTAAGTTGTCTTGAAAGCTCCAAAAAACTTAAAAGTATTACTCATTCACCAACAACTGTTCCACCTTAAAATTCGGTGGAGTCAACACTGTCTTGCGAATTTCATTAGAAAGCTCAGGATAATCCAACGTGTAATGCAAACCACGAGATTCCTTACGTTCCATCGCACAACGTACTATCATTTCGGAAACTAAAACGAGGTTACGCAATTCGATCAGGTTCTTACTGACGCGGTAATCTTGATAGTATTCGTTGATTTCACGCTTCAACATCTCAATACGATGTAACGCACGTTGTAGACGTTTAGTGGTGCGAACAATACCCACATAGTTCCACATGGTTGAACGCAATTCATCCCAATTTTGTAAGATCACAACATCTTCATCGGCATCAGTCACTTGAGACTCATCCCAAGACGGTACATCTGGAAATTCAAAGCTAATATTATGTTTGTTTTGAATATCTTCCGCTGCACTCATGCCATAAACGAAACATTCAAGCAGTGAGTTACTTGCCATACGGTTAGCACCGTGTAAGCCAGTATATGAAGTTTCGCCAATCGCATATAAACCATCTAAGTCAGTTTGGCTATGCTCATCTACAACGACACCACCACAGGTATAGTGCGCTGCTGGAACAACAGGAATCATATCTTTGGTAATATCAATCCCAAGTTCGAGCAAGCGTGCGTAAAGCGTAGGGAAGTGCTCGGTGATAAATTCAGGTGATTTATGTGTGATATCTAACCAAACATGACGAATACCTAAACGTTTGATTTCATAATCAATCGCACGTGCAACAATATCGCGTGGCGCAAGTTCAGCACGTTCGTCAAGACGCAACATAAAACGTTCACCATCAGGCAAACGTAAATAAGCACCTTCACCACGCATGGCTTCAGTAATAAGGAAAGAACGCGCTTTCGGGTGATACAAACACGTTGGATGGAATTGGTTAAATTCCATATTGGCAACACGACAACCAGCTCGATAAGCCATCGCGATACCATCACCTGTTGCAATGTCTGGGTTAGAGGTATAGAGATAAGCTTTCATTGCGCCACCACAGGCCAAAGCTGTGAAAGGGGCTAAAAATGTATGAACTTGTTCTGTTTTTTCATTTAATGCATATAAACCAATCGCACGATTATTTTTGTCTTGATGACCAAGTTTATGTAATGTGATGAGGTCAATCGCAATATAATTTTCAAAAATTGTAATATTTTTACGTTCTTTAGCACGTTCAACAAGCGTGGTTGAAATTGCCTTACCTGTTGCATCAGCAGAATGAATGATACGGCGTTGTGAATGACCACCTTCACGAGTGAGGTGTAATTGCTCATCATCATCTAAAGTGAATTGAACACCTTGCTTCAATAAGAAATCAACAGAAGGCTTGCCACCTTCGACTGTATGTTTCACGGCGTCCAACTCACAAAGATGTCCGCCTGCAATCATAGTGTCATTAATATGTTGTTGAATTGAATCAGTCTCGTCTAAGACAGCAGCAACACCACCTTGAGCATAAAAAGTACTGGCTTCTGTGAGCTCAGCTTTTGCTAAAATGGCAATGTTGTAATGACTCGGTAAAGAGAGTGCAAGACTTAAACCTGCACCGCCACTGCCCACAATTATCACGTCAAAATGGTGAATTGTTTTTAAATCAGGCATGTCGATCTGCTTCAGTTTTAAACGTTCACTAATGACAACGCTTTTTAACAAAAAAGGCAAGTGCCAATCTGCCTAGAATTGAACGATTTTTTAGCGAATGTAAACAATTTTCACTGATATGAATTGTCAATCACCTTAAAGTCTAATAAGGATAATTATTCAATACATCATTTTAATCTAATATTAAGTTGCCCACGATAAAAAGTTAATAAGCTTATAAATCATGGAGACTTTCTCCATAATTTATTCACATTTCAATATGCTACATCGTTGTATGCATTGAAAATATCAACATATTTTTACGAAGATTACAGTTGGGTTATGATACAAACATAATCTTAATATTCTATAGATCATTAGTACGTAGGTTCTCACTTCATGAAAAGTCGCTATTTACAACAAGGAATGTATGCTGCGGTATTTACAGTTGCTGCAGTACAGGTTAATGCTGCTTCACCAGTAGATTTTTCAAACCTCGTTGAGCAGGTGAGTCCTGCAGTTGTCAGTGTCAATGTTGTAAAAAAGATGACTCAGGAAGAGTTGTTACAGCAACAAGTGCCTGAAATTTTACGACGTTTTTTTGGCAATCAAATCATTATACCTCAGCAACAAGGGCCACAAGAAAAAACTGCATACGGTAGTGCGTTTTTTATTAGTAAAGATGGTTATCTCGTTACAAACCACCATGTGGTTGAAAATGCGTCTCGTATCAGTATTACTTTAAACGATCGACGTGAACTTGATGCAACTTTGGTGGGGAGTGATGAGCGCACTGATGTTGCTGTGCTTAAAGTAAATGGTGCAAATTTCCCAGAATTAAAAATTGGTAACGTAAACCAGTTAAAAGTTGGTGAGCCTGTTTTAGCAATTGGTTCACCTTTTGGCTTTGACTATTCTGCTTCAGCAGGGATTGTGAGTGCTAAATCTCGAAATATGAGTGGTGAAACGTCAGTTCCATTCATTCAAACAGATGCTGCATTAAACCCTGGTAACTCTGGTGGTCCGTTATTTAACCAACATGGTGAGGTGGTTGGTGTTAACTCGCGTATCTTTAGTGGTACTGGGGGTTATATGGGCTTGTCATTCTCTATTCCTATTGATGTCGCGATGGATGTAGTTCAACAGCTTAAAACCAATGGTAAAGTAACTCGTTCATACCTTGGCGTGATGTTGCAAGATATTGATCGTAACCTTGCAGAAGCATACAAATTACCAAAACCAGAAGGCTCGTTGATTAATCAAGTTACACCGAAGTCACCGGCTGAAAAAGCAGGTTTAAAGTCTGGGGACGTGATTTTAAAAATTAATGGTTCTTCTATTTCCCGTACGAGCGATTTGTTAAATGTATTAAATCGCGTAGCACCTAGTCAGACTGTTCAATTAGAAGTATTACGTGATGATAAAGTCCGCACTATTTCTGCAACTTTAGGTACTGCACCAGACGATACGCCAGCCGCTGAGGATAAAAATAATCCAACCAGTGGTCTTGGAATGAGCATTCGTAATTTAACGCCTGAAGAGCAAGCAAAATTGGATGTCCGTGGTGGGATATTGGTGCAGGATGTTAAACGCGGTAGCTTAGCATCATTGTCAAACATTGTTGCAGGTGATGTTATCCTTCAGGTGAATGGTACACCTATTTTAAATAGTCAAATGTTTGTAAAAACAATGGCGGCTCTACCAAAAAATAGTGTTGCTCGAGTAGCTATTATTCGCCAAGGTCAGCGTGCAATTTTAGGTTTACGTTTACCTTAAGCTATTGTCAGTTTTTTTAAAACCACCCTGAAATAGGGTGGTTTTTATTTTGTAATGTATAAGTGTTTAGATTAGTGTATGCGACTGAGCTTGGATTGACGAAATAAGTAGGTTTATGAGTACTATTTTTGATTTGAGAATAACTGTACAGCCTGAACATATTGATGTTTTAGGTCATGTCAATAACGTCATGTATATTCAGTGGATGCAAGATGTCGCAGCAGCGCATATTGAAAAATTAGGTTTAGGTCTAGCTCAATATTTAGAACTCAAACATGCAATGGTGGCGGTAGAGCATCATGTTCAATATCGGAAAGCAGCACTTGAAGGTGAAGAAATCATCTTACGGACATGGTTAGATGATATTAATGCGCTCTATTCCTTTCGTCAGTACGCATTTTACCGTCCAAAGGATCAAAGTATTTTATTCGTGGGGAATACCAAATGGGCGTGTATTGAAATTATAACAGGTCGTCCAAAGCGTATGTCAACGAGTTTTACTCATGCCTACCAGCCAATTGGATCAGGTTTAAATCCGATGGATTTTTCAACTTTATATGAGTAAATCGAAGGACTGAAATCACCATCTAGAGGCTTTGATGGGATAATTATTTTGAATACTTTGAAATGCTGTTCTGCTATAATCCCCAACAATTTTGTTAAACCGCTTTGGCTCATGACTTGTTATAAGTTTCGAGCATTCTATTTTGTTAAGGTAACCCATGGCGCAAGCTAAAAAATCCGTAGATATCAAAAATATACGTAATTTCTCGATTATTGCTCACATTGACCATGGTAAATCAACCTTGGCAGATCGATTCATTCAAATGTGTGGTGGTTTACAAGATCGCGAGATGCAAGCTCAAGTATTAGACTCTATGGAGCTTGAGCGTGAGCGTGGGATTACCATTAAAGCTGCATCGGTAACCTTGTATTACACCCATCCAAATGGTCAAGAGTATCAATTGAACTTTATTGATACACCAGGGCACGTCGACTTTTCTTATGAAGTGTCACGCTCTTTGGCCGCATGTGAAGGTGCGCTTTTAGTCGTCGATGCTGCGCAAGGTGTTGAGGCACAGTCAGTAGCAAACTGCTATACGGCAATTGAGCAAGGGTTAGAAGTTTTACCCATCTTAAATAAGATTGATTTACCTCAAGCTGAACCTGAGCGTGTCATTCACGAAATTGAAGAAATTATCGGGATTGAAGCAACAGATGCACCGACGTGTTCAGCAAAAACTGGTTTGGGGGTTGAAGGTGTTTTAGAGCGCCTAGTTGATGTGATTCCAGCACCAGAAGGTGATCGCGATGCACCTTTACAAGCATTAATTATCGACTCATGGTTTGATAACTATTTAGGAGTTGTTTCTCTCGTTCGAATCAAACAAGGTCGTATCCGCAAGGGCGACAAAATGTTGGTGAAATCAACGGGGCAAACTCACCCAGTTACATCTGTTGGCGTATTCAATCCTAAACATACTGAAACAGATATTCTCGAAGCGGGTGAAGTTGGCTTCGTGATCGCTGGTATTAAAGATATTTTTGGTGCGCCTGTGGGCGATACAATTACTTTGTCGAACACACCAGATGTTGCTATTTTACCAGGTTTTAAAAAGGTTAAACCGCAGGTCTATGCGGGTCTTTTCCCAATTGATGCTAGTGACTTTGAACCATTCCGTGAAGCGCTACAAAAATTACAAATTAATGACTCAGCGCTGTTCTTTGAACCAGAAAGTTCAGATGCTTTAGGTTTTGGTTTCCGTTGTGGCTTCCTAGGCATGCTTCATATGGAAATTGTACAAGAGCGTTTAGAGCGTGAATACGATCTTGATCTAATCAGTTCTGCGCCGACAGTAATTTATGAAGCATTGACTAAAAAAGGCGATATTATTTATATCGACAGCCCATCAAAAATGCCTGATGGTTCAACAGTTGAAGATTTGCGTGAGCCGATTGCAGAGTGTCATATCCTTGTGCCACAGGAATATCTGGGTAATGTCATGACGCTATGTATTGAGCGCCGTGGTGTGCAAAAAGATATGAAATTCTTAGGTAATCAAGTTTCAATCACTTTTGAAATTCCTATGGCAGAAGTGGTCATGGATTTCTTTGATAAGTTGAAATCTTGTTCACGTGGTTTTGCATCTTTAGATTACAACTTCGTGCGTTTTGAGAGTTCAGCTTTAGTTAAGGTTGACGTGTTAATTAATAGCGAAAAGGTGGATGCTCTGGCAATGATTTGCCACCGTCAAGATGCGCGTCATCGCGGTATTGCCTTGGTTGAGAAGATGAAAGATTTGATTCCACGCCAAATGTATGATGTTGCAATTCAAGCGGCAATTGGTGCACAAATCATTGCACGCTCTACCGTAAAAGCCATGCGTAAGAATGTATTGGCAAAATGTTATGGTGGTGACGTTTCACGTAAGAAGAAACTTCTTGCGAAACAAAAGGAAGGTAAGAAACGTATGAAACAAGTAGGAAGTGTTGAAATTCCTCAAGAAGCATTCTTAGCCGTATTGAAAGTGGATAGATAAAGAAAAGATGAGCGAGGTGGTTTTTCGAACCTCGCTACAAGACGAGCAGCTGTGCTGTGAGAGAGGGCGTGTGGATTTTGATTTTAATTTGATTCTGGTACCAGTTACACTAATTTTTTTTCTAGTGTGGTTACTCGATAAATTTGTACTAAAACAACGTGCAAATAAAGGGCGTGATCAGGAAAATTTTGTTATAACGTGGGCATATGATTTTTGGCCCGTGTTAGCACTAGTCTTAATCCTTCGTTCTTTCTTATATGAACCATTTAATATCCCATCTGATTCTATGGTACCTACCTTAGAAACAGGTGATTTTATTTTAGTAAATAAATTTGATTATGGTGTGCGTTTACCGATTGTAAATGCAAAAGTAATTGATGTAGGTGAGCCAAAACGTGGTGAAGTGATCGTATTTCGTTATCCACCACAACCAACCATTAGCTATATTAAGCGTGTGGTGGGTTTGCCAGGCGACCATATTCAGTTTAAAGCTGGACAATTAATTATTAACGGAAAGCAAATTGCTAAAGTCGCAACTGAATTTAAACGTGATAAAGATCAATTAGAAACTCCTACAGTTTATTACTTTAAAGAAACATTAGGTGAACACCAGCATTTAATTCGTTATTTAGATGGTCGTAATCCTTTAGCAGAACAATTTCAATTTGCAAAGTTACGTGGAGCTGACGCACTCGTTCCATTTGTTGCCAAAGAAAATAATGTTTTTATTCAAAGTAATGGGCAGGATTGGGAAGTAACTGTGCCGAAAGGACAGTATTTTGCAATGGGTGATAATAGAGATCAAAGTGCAGACAGTCGTTTTTGGGGATTTGTCCCTGAAGCGAATTTAACTGGTCGCGCTTTTTATATTTGGATGCATAAAGAACCTGGTTTTAACCTGCCAAGTTTCAATCGCAATGGTAAGATTAACTAATAAAAATACATAGGAAGTATGCAGATGCGTAAATCTCAACAAGGGGCATCTTATATCGCAATATTGTTTGGAGTGATTTTATTTGCGATGGCTGTGAAAGCAGCAGTCGCAATTTGGCCAGCTTATTGGGATGATAAAATTATTGATACGCAGATTCAGGAATTATTAAAAGAGAGCCCTGATAATGTGACTCCAGCAAAATTTACTGCTCAAATGGAGCAAAGAATGGAAATGAACAATGTGAGAGACTTACGTTTTCCAAATATTGCTCAAGTGACTTATAAGGACGATTTAGTTGTAAAGAAAAAGTATGAAGTGCGTAAACCCTTCGTATTGAATATTAGTTTAGTTATGAATTTTGAGAAGACTTTTGACCAAAAATCTGCAAAACAAGCTCAATGATACACGGCTGCAAGGTCGAATAGGTTACCAGTTTAAACAGTTTGAATTGTTAAAACTGGCTTTGACCCATCGTTCGGTCAGCCATAAACATAATTATGAACGCCTAGAATTTCTAGGCGATGCATTATTAGGAATGATCGTTGCAAATTATTTGTACAATACCTATCCGTCGGAAAATGAAGGTCGTTTAACGCGAATGCGTGCGACTTTGGTTCGACAAGAAGCATTAGGAAAAATCGCAAATGATTTGCAACTCAGTCGGTCATTAATTTTAAGCACAGGCGAGTTAAAATCAGGTGGACACCACCGAGAGTCAATTCTGGCTGATACGGTTGAAGCCATTATTGGTGCTATTTATTTAGACAGTAATGATCTCAACTTGCTCGAACGCATTGTGTTAAAATGGTATGAACCATATCTTGATCATATCGAACCGACAGATCAGCTGAAAGACCCTAAATCACGTTTGCAAGAGTATTTACAAGCACGTAAAAAACCTCTCCCAGTTTACGAGGTTGTAGATATTCAGGGTGATGCCCCGAATCAACATTTCAAAGTGGAATGTGATGTAGCGGGATTGCCAAAAATTATAGGCGAGGGCTCAAGTCGTCGTTTTGCCGAACAAACGGCAGCGGCAGAGATTTTAAAATTATTGGAGCAATAACCTGATGTCTCATTCAGAAGAAAATAAGCCGGAAGCAACTGAACAGCAAGATGGCAATAATCTAGTTGATCAATTTTTTAGTTCTCAAGGAACGACCATTCCTTCAGATTTCAAAAGCGGTTTTGTTGCAATCGTTGGACGTCCAAACGTGGGTAAGTCAACTTTGATGAACCACATCTTGGGTCAAAAACTATCTATTACTTCACGTAAGCCACAAACCACACGTCATAAGATTGTGGGTATTGACTCGCGTGAGAAATCACAGGCTGTATTCGTAGATACGCCTGGGATGCATAAGAAAGAAGTACGTGCGATCAATAAGATGATGAACCGTGCTGCACATTCTGCATTGCGTGATGTGAATTTGGTTTTATTTGTGGTTGATGCACAAAAGTGGACTCAAAACGATGAATTGGTTTTGGAAAAGCTTAAAAATGCCGATATGCCAGTGATCCTCGTGATCAATAAGCTGGATACATTTGAAAATAAAAATGAGGCTTTACCGCTGATTCGAGAGCGTGCCAAGCTCATGAATTTTGCTGAAATTGTTCCAGTCTCAGCATTACGTGGTGCAAATCTAGATCATTTGCGTGACACGATTGAAAAATATTTGCCATATCAGCCACCTTTGTATTCATTAGATCAAATTACTGATCGTTCTGAGCGTTTCCTTGCGAGTGAGATCATTCGTGAGAAAATAATGCGCCAGTTAGGTGAAGAGCTTCCATATGATTTAACGGTTCAAATTGAATCATTTAAAACCGAAGAAGTAGCAGTAAATGAAAAAACAGGTCGTTTAAAGCCGCCATGTACGTATATTGATGCGACCATTTTTGTAGAACGCCAAGGGCAAAAAGCTATTGTGATTGGCGATAAAGGTGCGAAGCTGAAAAGCATCGGCATGGATGCACGTACAGATATGGAAAAAATGTTTGAGCAAAAAATTATGCTAACGCTTTGGGTAAAAGTCAAAGGTGGTTGGTCTGATGATGAGCGTGCGTTAAAAAGCTTAGGTTATAGCGATATTTAATCGTATTTAAGATAACGGAAACAGGTATGAAAACAACAATCCGTATACTCGCGATTGTGACATGTGTATTCATGTTGCAAGGCTGTATTCACAAGCTTGTGACTGTACCTGTTAAAGTTGCTTATAAGACCACTAAAGGTGTTGTTAAAGGAACTGCTGCGGTTGTTGGCGCAGTGATTCCCGATGGCGATGATGAAGAAAAGGATGAGAAAAAGAAGGACTAGTCTCGTACTATGATGCGCAATGAAGTCCTACATGGTTATTTGATTCATCATCGTAAATATCGTGAAAAAAGCCATATTGTGCATTTATTTACACAAGAATATGGTCGGGTGGATGGGATTCTAAGACAGACCCCACCGCCACAATATCAGCCAATTCGTCTGCAAGCCACGGGCAAATCTGAACTAAAAAACTTCACAAAACTGGAAATTCTGAATCAACCTGTATTCTTTCATGGTGATGCATTTTTTGCTGGTTTTTATTTAAATGAAATTCTATTGCGACTATGTCCCTTAGAAGAGATGATGCCGCAAACATTTGAACAATATCAGTTAATTTTAGTGCTGTTACAGCAATTGGCGACACACGAACAAGCTGCTGTATTTCTTAGGCAGATTTTGCGTCAATTTGAGCATGTACTATTGGTGGAACTTGGCTACGCCATTGATTTCTCAACAGATGCGAGTCAACAAGACATTCAGGTCAACCAGCATTATCAATTTCAGCTCAATGATGGTTTTTTACCAGTTTCGCAAGCTTCGCGTTCAACACTTGATGGTAGATTGATTACATCTATGCAAAGTTATGAAGATGGGCAGGATTTTTCTCACGAACAATTGCAATTATTGGGTAAACTATACCGTCAAATGATTAGCGCCTTGTTGGGTGATCGACCGCTGAAAAGCCGTCAACTTTGGATTCAAAGTACACAAACTTGATATTCCTGATGTATTGAAAATAATGATTCAGGGCTAAACCGATAGGATATTTTTATGGCTGCAATCTTAGGTGTAAACATTGATCATGTTGCGACATTAAGACAAGCACGTGGTACAACTTACCCTGATCCAGTTCAGGCTGCTTTGTTGTGTGAACAGGCTGGTGCTGAGGGGATTACTTTACATTTGCGTGAAGATCGCCGTCATATACAAGATGATGATGTACGTCGTATGCGTCCATTATTAAAAACCCGCATGAATTTGGAATTGGCGGTAACTGATGAAATGGTTGCGTTTGCCAAAGAGATTCAACCCCAGCATGTGTGTTTCGTGCCTGAACGCCGTCAGGAAGTGACCACCGAAGGTGGATTGGACGTGATTGGGCATTTTGAAAAAGTGAAGGCGGCAACTGAAGCACTGAAAGCGATTGGTAGTGATGTGTCTTTGTTTATCGATGCAGATTTTGCACAAATTGACGCAGCCGTCGCATGTGGTGCACCAACCATTGAAATCCATACGGGTGCTTATGCTGATGCCGAGACAGCTGAGCAGCAACAAGCAGAATTAGCTCGTATTATCAAAGGTGCTGAATATGCAGCAGCTAAAGGTTTGGTTGTGAATGCCGGGCATGGTTTGAATTTGGATAATGTGGCAGCAATTGCAGCAATTCCACAAATTTATGAACTCAATATTGGTCATTCGATTATTGCCGATAGTGTATTCGTTGGTTTGACTCAAGCAGTAACAGATATGAAAGCAGCGATTCAGGCTGCTGCGAGATAAGTTGATGAGTAGTGTAAATTATGATGAGTTAATGCAACCTGTCATTGCATTTTTAGGTTGTACCACTCCTCAGGCGTGGCTAGATGAAGCGGTGAATAACCTTGACATCTTAATGCAAGACCATGCCAACTGTGAGAAAAAAGCGGCAAGTACAGCAATGAACCTGATGTTCCGCTATAGCTTTTTTACAGATCTGCAAGTGAAATTGGCGCAATTGGTGCGTGAAGAAATGCTGCATTATGAGCAGGTTTTGGAATTCATGAACAAACGTGGCCAAGAGTGGAAGGGTTTGAGTGCAGGGCGCTATGCAGGTGGATTACGTAAAGAAATCCGTACTTATGAACCTGAAGCATTGATTGATGTGATGATTATTGGCGCATTTGTCGAAGCACGCTCGTGTGAGCGCTTCTATGCGCTGGCACCTGTTGTAGACGATGAACTTGGACGTTACTATCGTTACTTACTTAAATCGGAATCTCGTCATTTTGAGGATTATCTGGCACTGGCATTGGATGTTGCAAAAACTGCCAAACTTAAAGATCCAGAAGAAAATATTCAGCAGCGGATTGAACATATCCGTGAAGTGGAAAAGAATCTAATTTTAACGCCAGATGATACGTTCCGTTTCCATAGCGGTGTGCCTAGTCGCTAAACACACCATTTTTGCATAAATCAATTAAACACGAGGTGTTGTAGACTACTTAGGGTTCTGATCAGCATTTAAAAATTTATAAATATTTTCAAATGGAATGTGGTCGCTAGCATCAGAACCGTAATATGTTTCAATAATATAACCTTGCTCATCAATTAAAAAATCTGCTGGCATAATATCACTTGGATTTTGTAGATTCTTTTTTAAACCCTCAGCCCCAATTATTTTGATGCCTAAAACCCATGAGACGAAATGTCGAAAAACGCTATAAGCAGAGCGTGTCATTGATCGTTCAATACCATAAGCTTTATAGGCGATATTTTCAGGATCGGCGACGATCGTAAAAGGGCGAGGGCGTTTTCTTACAAATTCATTGACTTCTTCATGTGTTGATGAAAAAAATGCAATGATTTCTAAGCCTTCATCCGAAAGTTTTTTATAATGTTGTGTTAATTGGAAAATTCTAAAATTACAAAAAGGACAGTTTGTATCACGGAAAAATGCAAGTAAAGTGCGTTTACCTGAGTCTAGTCGAACTACTTTGCCATGGCTATCTATAAGTTGAAATTTTGGTGCAGTTTCTGGCGATATAAGACGCATTATGATAAGACCATATATTTTAAAAGGTATGCATTGTGTTTAATATAAAAAAGCCCTGATTATTGATCAGGGCTTTTTAGAATCTTGGCTCTTCCACCTGGGCTCGAACCAGGGACCTGCGGATTAACAGTCCGTCGCTCTACCGACTGAGCTATGGAAGAATAGTAGTTTGGCTCTCCAACCTGGGCTCGAACCAGGGACCTGCGGATTAACAGTCCGTCGCTCTACCGACTGAGCTATTGGAGAATCTGATGCGCATTTTAGGGATGAATTTCAGATGCGTCAATAAGAATAATAAATAAAATGAATCGTTTGCTTGATAAATATGCTTTTTAATTTTTAATTATAAAAAAACTGCCCGAAGTGGGCAGTTTTTATTCAAGAAATAAAAATTATTTCTCAACACCTGCTGGTTGACCAGCAAGTTTTGCATTTGCATAGTCCCAGTTCACTAGGCTTTCTAGGAAAGTTGCGATGTATTTTGGACGTAAGTTACGGAAGTCGATGTAGTAAGCATGTTCCCAAACGTCAATGGTTAATACCGCAATTTGACCATGAGCAAGCGGAGTGTCTGCATTTGAAGTTTTGGTAATTGATAATTTACCATTGATTTCATCGGCAACCAACCAAGCCCAACCTGAACCGAACTGAGTTGTTGCAGCAGTGGTAAATTCTTCTGCAAATTTTTCATAGCTACCAAAAGCTTCTTCGATTTTAGCTGCGATTGCGCCTGTAGGCTTGCCACCACCATTTGGTTTCATGCTGTTCCAGTAGAATGTGTGGTTCCAGACCTGTGCAGCATTGTTAAAGATACCTGCTTTAGAAGCATCGCCAGCAGATGCTTTGATGATTTCTTCTAAAGTTTTACCTTCAAGGTCAGTGCCTTTGATTAGGTTGTTTAAGTTAACAACATAAGTATTGTGATGTTTATCGTGATGGTATTCTAAAGTTTCGCGAGTAATGTGCGGAGCTAAGTCATCATAGCCATATGGAAGTGCAGGTAAAGTAATGGTTGTCATGTTCCAATCCTTGCAATTGCTGGGTTTTAAGTTAAGTGGCTCTATTGTAGATGATTCCAAACATAATAGGGCAGTCTTTTAAAGAACGATATACAATAAAGGTTCAATTAAAAACGATAAATAAAATCGGATTCGTCAATTCTATTAAATTGGATTATTTAGTTCAAAATAGATCGTTTCTACAGCAAACTGATTTGTAATTGCTTGAGCAAGACGTTGTACGCCATATCGTTCCGTTGCATGATGACCACAGGCAAAATAATGAACCCCTAATTCTTTAGCTTCATAAAAAGTGCGCTCACTGACTTCGCCAGAAATATAAGCATCACAATCTTTTTCTGCTGCTTTATTAATAAAATCTTGAGCGCCGCCTGTGCAAAATCCTACTTTTTGGATTTGAGTTTTCTCGCTCGGCAAATGAATCACATTAAAATCAAAAATAGCCTGTAAATTTGTTTTAAATTGCTCTGGGCTTAATGGACTTTCCAAATAGCCTATATTTCCAATCGGATGCTTTTCGAATGGATCTAAAGCTTCTAGTTTTTGTAAACCGATTAAGTCTGCAATTGCGGCATTATTGCCAAGTGTGGGATGTGAGTCTAAAGGCAAATGATAGGCGATCAGTGAAATGTTGTTTTGAATGAGTTTTTTAATGCGATTGCCACGCATCCCTGTGATTGGGTAGGGTTCACCTTTCCAGAAATAGCCATGATGAACCAGCAAGGCATCCGCCTGTTGAGCAATTGCCGCATCAATGGCATCTTCAGAGGCAGTGACAGCACAAACAATTTTATTGACTTTGGACTTGCCCTCAATTTGTAGCCCATTCGGTGCATAGTCCTTAAACTCATTTGCTTTTAATGTCTGATTACACCACTGCACAATGTCATGCAAATTTGCCATGCGATTCCTCAAATGCTTTACATCTATACAAGTATCCATAAAACCATATTTTTGAATGTAACTAAAGCTAGACAAAACTTTTTTAACTTTTACATTGCTTTAAATCAATTTACTTTACAATATCTGAAAGTTGTTCTTCTTCAATAAATAAACTTGTCCATAACATAATTTTGCCTAGAGGATAATAAACGTGCGCCGTGCATTTACATGGTTACCTTGGGTTTTACTCGTTGTTGTTATATTTAGTTTTCTGGCTTGGCAGAAATCACATCAGCCGAAACCAACAGTCGCTGCTGATGGCGTCAAAATGCCTGCTGAAAAGGTTGAACCTCTGATTGATACAACTCGAACAGGTGGTGTTGTTTCGTATAGTGCTGCCGTAAAAGTTGCTGCGCCTGCTGTGGTGAATATCTTTACCACTCAGAAAGTGAAACAGATGAATCATCCTTTATTGAATGATCCTGTATTTCGTGAGTTTTTTGGTAATCAAGCCCCTCAACAGCCTCAAAATGAAAATAGTTTAGGTTCAGGTGTTATCGTTCGTGCAGATGGTTATATTCTAACGAATAATCATGTGATAGCTCAGGCAGAGCATATTGTGGTAGCATTGCATGATGGTCGTCGTGCTGAAGCGAAAGTCATTGGTACAGATCCTGATACTGATTTAGCTGTGATTAAAATTGAGTTAGACAAGCTTCCTGTCCTACCGTTTAAACTCAGTGGCAATGAAGTTGGCGATGTTGTACTTGCAATCGGTAATCCATTTGGCGTGGGACAAACAGTTACGCAAGGGATTATTTCGGCGACAGGTCGTTCAGATTTAGGTATCAATACCTATGAAGACTTTATTCAAACTGATGCGGCGATCAATCCAGGTAATTCAGGTGGTGCATTAATTGACGTTGCGGGGAATTTAATCGGCGTAAACACTGCGATTTTCTCTCAATCAGGCGGTTCGTTAGGGATTGGTTTTGCAATTCCAGCGAAAATTTGTCAGCAAGTATTAAATTCAATTTTGAAAGATGGTCGTGTTGTTCGTGGTTGGTTAGGTATTAGCTTAATTCCTAATACCATGGATGAGGACGTATTGGCTGCGAAACCTGTTGGAGTCGTTGTTGCTGATGTCTTGCGTGATGGTCCAGCAGATGCTGCAGGTGTAAAACGCGGCGATAAAATTATTCAAGTCAATAATGAGCAAATTACTTCAGCTTCACATTTAATCAACTATGTTGCATTGCAAGCACCACAAAGTGTGATTGATGTGGTGGTTGAACGCGATGGTAAGCAACAGAGCATGCAAGTTAAAGTTGGAGAGAGAAAAACCCAACAAAACGCGCAGTCGCAATATATCCCATTGCCTAAGCCTCAAGACTAATATGATCTTATGATTTAATTTGAATATGAAAGGCTACTGAGGTAGCCTTTTTATTTATGAAAAGAAAAAAGCTTGCTGATAAAGGTCGATCAGCAAGCTTTTTGCAAATTTTGGAGTTTTTTATTTTTTATTACACCATCGAAATTTGATGATTTGATGACAGTTTTTTTATAATTAGATTACAACGATTCAATATCAGTATTTATAATCCATTTGCAACCATAACTTTTGAGTATCTACAGAAAACTCTTCCGCTTGATAATCTGAGAATTTTGCTAGGGCAGACAAACCTTTAATAGGCAAAGCATGAGAATAAGAAATAGAGAATTCTTGACCATAATTCATATTTTTTTCATCACTACGATATTGATGTAGTTCAGTGCCTAATTTACCTTTATCAAATACATTAAAACTTGATGAAATGTACAAGTCAGTTAAACCATTCACGGGCGTTGCCAAGAATAAGTCAGCCCATCCGTTAAACTTATGTTTAGTCGCTAATGGGGTTTGAAATGCAATTTTTCCATCATCACTACCAAGCACTTCATAGCCAAGTGTGATTTCACCCAGTGCTGAGCCTTTATCCGTGATGCTATAACCTAATTCTAATCCATAATAATCAGCATCATAATTTATAGGTTGTTCAGCATATTCACTTTGTTTGGCATATTCAGCAACGTATCTAAAATTGTTTTTCTTACCTGTTAAGCGTAAGCCATAGGTTTGATTTGACCAAGCACTTAAATCCTCGAAATCCATCAAATACCCATATAGTGTTGCGTTCAACAATGGGTTGTAATTCATTTTAGCTTGAATTAAGTGAATTTGACTGTTTTGTTTACCATCTTGGGCTGCTACAAATTTAGGTTTTACATCTTCACTACCAAAAATAGTATTGACTTGATCAATATAGCCATAATACAAACCAAACTCTTTGCAAGGTTTAATATTTAAGCTAATCGCATCAAAGGTTTGATCATTTTGACGCCAAGCTACGGAGCCTACAAAGCGCTGATTATCTAAATTAATAGCTTGACGACCAATACTTAAATCAAACTTTGGACTATAAGCATATTTTAAATAAGCTTGATTCAATTGTAGGTTTTGAGGATCAGGGACTGTACTGTAGTTTGTTTCAGCATTACGTGTGCTATTGAAATGATCATTAATTTCGACAGTTCCTTCTCCTTGCACAAATGCGCTTAAGCCATGCCAAGAGCCAGTTTCCAGTGAAGGGCGTAGTCTCAAAGTCCAAGCATCAGCATTTTTTAGTTGGTTATCTTGGTCAACTAATTCGTAACGTAGGCGACTATCGAGAGAAAATTGAGTTTGACTTAAAAAGTTATCTGCGGCAAACGTCGTAGTTGTTAAAACACTGAGCATAGCAAAGCTAAGAAGATTCAATTTCATATTGAGACCCCTGAGAGATTATAATTTCTGGATTTAATTTTGATTGTGCAGGGGAAAGGTAAGTTTCCCCGCACTAAGTGAATGATGATTAAGAGGTGATAGAGTTGCGTTCAAGCATAGCTTGGTCAAACAGTTGTTGTTCTTTCGTTTTATGTTCTACAGAGAAGCGGATGAGAATGACACCGAAAGCGGCCACAGTTACAAGACCACCTAAAATCATGAGGCAAGTTTGAACATCTAGTAAGCCTTTAAGTAGGAAGCCTGCTGCAACCGCACCAACATTACCACCAGCCCCAATAATGCCCGCCACACCACCAAGTGCATTACGGTCAATGAAAGGAACTAAAGCATAAGTTGCTCCACAAGACATATGCGTGAATAGCGCGAAGACAGTCATGCTAATAATAGCAAGAGCTACAGTATTCATTTGTGAGAAGAGAATCAGGAACAAGCCTTCACATAAGATAAGAATAAATAATACTTTTGTACGACCATCTAAACCTTTTGAAATCGCAACTTTATCTGAAACAATTCCACCTAAAGCACGAGCGAATAAGGCAAGTAGACCGAAGATACCCGCAGTTAAACCTGCTTCTTTTAAACCCATGTTGAAGTGGTCAACATAGTACATTGCGGCAATGTTATGAATGAAGATTTCGATACCGAAACATGCTGCGTAAGAAACAAATAGAATCCAAACACGATAGTTACGAGCAGCTTGCATTAAGATAGCAACACCACCTTTTTTACCGCTACCAACTTCAACACCGTTTGCACGTAATTCTTTAAAGTCACCTTGTGGACAGTCTTGTGTAAGTTTCCAATAAAGTACACCAACAATTACCATCATAATGCCAGGTACAAGCAACGCAATTCTCCAACCCATTGCTTGTTCAACGCCAAACATCACAATTGCACCGAGAATTAATGGCATGATTGCTTGTGTTGCACCTCCACCCGCATTTCCCCAACCTGCAGAAGCCGCATTGGCTGTGCCAACAACATTAGGTGCAAACATGACACTAGTATGATACTGGGTGATGACGAAGCTCGCACCAATTGCACCAATCAAGAGACGGAAAAACAAGAACGATTCATAAGTATTTGCTGCTGCAACACCGAAAACAGGGATACTGCCAACAATGAGAAGAGCAGTATAGGTTTTGCGTGGTCCATACTTGTCACAGAGTGGGCCAACAATGAGTCGGATCAGAATTGTGATTGCAACCGCAGCGATATTGATGTTTGCGATTTGGTCTTTGGTTAGATTAAATTCACCTTTGATGACTGGCATTAAGGGTGCACAAGCAAACCAAGCGAAGAAACATACAAAGAATGCGAGCCAAGTCATATGAAAAGCACGCATGGCAGGCGTTGAAAAGCTAAATAATTTTATTTCAGTTGCTTTTTTAGCATTTAGATTCATTTTTGAAGACATAACCTTCCCCTGAACTGAACGAAATATATTTTTGCTATGCAATATTTCTGCATACACAAACCGAACAGAACGGACTTCATTGGCCGTCAGCAAATTTTTTTATGAATCATCGTTGATTCATGATGCTTTTTACTAAGCAAGGGGTGTGCCAAAAAATAAATTTGATCAAAATTTAAAATTAACTACATGATTATAAATATATAATTATATTTATAATATTATTTGTATTGATGAATGCTATTTATCAATGAATCTCATATGCTTTATTGATATTTATGTTTCTTCATTATTTCGAAAATGATTGCAATTGGTGCATGTTTTTTATGAATGATGATTTAAAAGGTGGCGATAAATAAAAAAACAGCCGAAGCTGTTTTTAAAGTTTTGTCTAAAAACGATAGCCAACGCCTAAATAAGTAATAAGTGGGTCTATATCAATTTTAGTATTTGCTTGGATCAACTCTTTACCTGTATTGCGGTCAGTCACATAAATTTTTGCTTCATTATTCATTTTTGAATAAGAAACTGACCCAACGGCAAACCAATTTGGATTGAAATCATAAGTTGCGCCTACTGTGACAATCGGAGCAAAAGTATCAGTCGCTTCCAATTCGACAATAGGATCTGCTGATGATGTCTTACCATCTAAGGCAGCTCCTGCTTTGCCGTCATGGATATTTTGGATCATGTGACCAGCTTTTACTAAATCAGATTCTATGCCCGAGTTCATTTTAAGATCATTAAAATAAGCATACATCACACCTGCTCCAACGTAAGGTCGGAATTTATTGACGCCTGATTTACCAAACTGGTAATGGAGTTCTACCGCAGGTAGCCAAGCACGTGCAGTTGCTGCTTTGCCTCCTTGGGTCAGATCTGTGATATGAAGATCCTGTTTTAAGTCAATATCACCTAAAATAGTACTTGCTGATCCACTTAATGGCGCGTATATGTCGCCTTTCCCTTTAATATCAACTTTTGGAGGAATTCCGGCCTTAATCTCTAGAGATAAATTATCAGTAAAGTGATAATTTGCCATAATACCAACGGTATCTACATTGTCTGCTTCTAAACCTGTTCCTTGGCTTTGCCAGTTAGATAATCCTTTAATGGTAGCTGTACCTGTTGCAAGACCCGATACAGTATCGGTTGGCCATAAATTAATCGCACCGTAAACGATAGGATTGGAATCTTTGACTGCTGCATCTAGTACGGCTTGTTTAGACACATCACCTACTTTAGATTGTGTTCCCTCAGCTACAGTCGTATTGATATTAATAGGATTTGCAGAACCTTGTGGCATGGCATGTAACCAACCAGCTGAAAGAGAGAAACGTTTGAAACCATCTCCATCTTTTAAACTAAAATAAGGTGACTCCGCAAAGCTCATAGTGGGTAGGGTTGCAGCAATTCCTACTGCAATGCATAGCATGCGTTTTTTCATAGTGAGGACTCCATGTCCGATTTATAAGGAACTTTTTATTCTGATAAAAATAACGTTTTTTACTAAATGGTTTGTTTAGTTAAAATTTAAAATTGTTATGCTTATGAAGACTTTTGTTTGATTTAGATGAATTAATGAAGAAATTATGAATATGAAAAAAAGCTACCGAAGTAGCTTTTCTTTAACGAAATAAATTACATAAAACGCGATAAATCTTCTTCAGGGCGAGCAGTAAGTACTTCGATGCCTGTTTCTGTTACCAAAATGGTATGTTCATATTGAGCTGAAAGCTTGTGGTCTTTAGTAACCACAGTCCATTTATCACCTAAAAGTTTTGTTTGCCAAACCCCTGCATTGACCATTGGCTCAATCGTAAACGTCATGCCTGCTTCTAAGCGCATACCCGTACCTTTCTGACCATAGTGTAAAACTTGTGGTTCATCATGGAAAACATTGCCAATACCATGGCCACAATATTCACGCACAACACTAAAACGTTCAGACTCAACATATTGTTGGATTGCATGTCCAATATCACCAAGATAGGAGCCGTGTTTAACCGTAGCCATACCACGATACATAGCTTCTTGTGCAACTTGGCAGAGACGATTTGCAAGAATAGAAGTCTCTCCACCGACGATATACATCATGTTGGTATCGCCGTGATAACCATCTTTAATGACTGTTACATCAATATTGAGAATATCACCATTTTTTAAAACTTTACTTTCAGAGGGAATACCATGACAAACGACATGGTTAACTGAAGTACAAATCGAATGTTGAAATGCTGGGCGACCAGGTGCAGCGCCATAGCCAACACATGCTGGAATTGCTTGTTGTACATTTTCAATGTGATTACGACAAATTGTATCAAGTTCTAGGGTATTTACGCCTGCTTTAATATACGGCTTAATCATGTCTAAAATTTCAGCCGCCAGTTTTCCTGCAACACGCATCTTTTCAATTTCTTCGGGCGTTTTGATTAATCGACGAGGAGCTGTATAAGTCGTGTTCATGATCTCTAAAAACTTTTGGTAATTTGCAAGCGTCTATGGTATAAATAGCCGCCTATTTTATCAAATGCTTTTCGTTACAATTTTGCTTATAAAAGTTGTGCGAAAAACTGATGAATAGTTATCAAAAATCCGCACATATATCGACACATTACTCTGGGTGCCTAGCAATAGGTGGAGAATGCGGATATATGGAGGCCTAACCCAAACTTTAAGGTAAAGAAAATGGCAGATTACAACGTAAGCATGCGCGACCTTCTTCAAGCAGGCGCACACTTTGGTCACCAAACTCGTTTTTGGAATCCAAAAATGCGTCAATATATTTTCGGCGCGCGTAACAAAATTCACATCATCAACCTTGAGCATACTGTTCCTGCGTTAAATGATGCTTTGAACTTTGTTAACAATCTTGCAAGCAAAAAGAATAAAGTATTGTTCGTTGGTACTAAACGTGCTGCTTCTAACATCATCCGTGAACAAGCTCAACGTGCTGGTCAACCTTATGTAGATCACCGTTGGTTAGGTGGTATGTTGACGAACTGGAAAACACTTCGCCAATCTATCAACCGTTTAAAAGATCTTCAAACTCAATCTCAAGATGGTACTTTTGCTAAGCTTACTAAACGTGAAGCTTTAGAGCGTACTCGTGAGATGGAAAAACTTGAACGTGCTTTAGGCGGCGTTAAAAACATGGGTGGTTTACCTGACGCATTATTTGTAATCGACGTTGATCACGAAGCGATTGCAATCAAAGAAGCGAAAAACTTAGGTATTCCTGTAATCGGTATCGTTGATACAAACTCTAACCCAGATAACGTTGATTATGTTATTCCTGGTAATGACGATGCGATCCGTGCAGTAACTTTATATGCATCAGCTATGGCAAATGCAATTCTTGCTGGTAAAGAATATGCTCAATCACAAGCGAATGCACAAGCTAAAGGCGATGACGCTGCAAAAGACGCTTCTGAGGCTTAATGCGGTTTGACGCAAGCTTGTCATTTTTGCGACATGTAATGGTGGCAAATTAAGCGTCGAGATTGCAAACGGTCCAGAGTTTCTTTGGGCCGTTTTTGTTGAACAGATTTATTTTCTACCGATTTTAGGAGATCAACATGACTGCAATTACTGCAAGCATGGTAAAAGAATTACGTGACCGTACTGGTCTTGCAATGATGGAATGCAAAAAAGCATTAACAGAGGCAGGCGGTGACATTGAACTTGCGATTGATAACCTTCGTAAATCAGGTCAAGCAAAAGCTGCTAAAAAAGCAGGTAACATTGCTGCTGATGGTGCGATCACTATCATCCAAAACGGTAATAAAGCAATTCTTGTTGAAGTTAACTGTCAAACTGACTTCGTTGCTAAAGACGAAAACTTCAAAAACTTCTCTGATAAAGTTGCTGCTGCTGCACTTGCTGCAAATGAAACTGATGCTGCAAAAATTGCTGAACTTAAGCTTGAAGATGGCGCAACTGTAGAAGAAGCTCGTGTTGCACTGGTTCAAAAAATTGGTGAAAACATTCAAGTTCGTCGTGCTCAAATCGTTGAAGGCGAAAACTTGGCTGTTTATAAGCACGGTTTAAAAATCGGTGTTGTTGTTTCTTACACAGGTGATGCTGACACTGGTAAAGGTATTGCAATGCACGTTGCTGCGTTCAACCCAGTTGCTGTAAATGCAGAAGCTGTTCCAGCTGACTTGATCGCTAAAGAGAAAGAAATTGCTGAAGCGAAAGCGTTGGAATCTGGTAAGCCAGCGAACATCGTTGAGAAGATGGTAAGTGGTTCAGTTGAGAAATACTTGAACGAAGTTGCACTTGACCGTCAAATGTATGTAATCGACAACGACAAGAAAGTTGCTGATGTATTGAAAGCAACGGGTACAGTTGTAGCTCAATTCGTTCGTTTCGAAGTGGGTGAAGGTATTGAGAAGAAAGCTGAAATGAGCTTTGCAGAAGAAGTTGCTGCTGCTCAGGCTGAAGCTGCGAAGTAATTCGTATCTTTTCAAAAAACCCAGCCTTGTGGCTGGGTTTTTTATTGGTTCTTTTTTACATCCCCAAACTATGACTCATCGTGTTGCTGTTTGAATTGTGCCAATGCCTCAATTCGATACTGAATGAGCATTTCGCCAATCTCAGGCCCTGTGATGTGTTCAGGTAAATCCTGTGCCCGAATATTCCGTACAATTTGCATTGCATCCAGAATATATTGGGCCTGTGGGTAAGGACGGTCTTCCAGACCTAGGCGGCCTTTTGCGTCACATTCACATGCTTGTACAAATGCCTCAACCTTTTCTGGTTTCCGTAGAACGTCCAAACGTTGTAGTAAACGCCATAAAGTACCTGGTTTTAAACTCTTAGCCTGATGGCACTTTAAATGCTCTTTACAGACGGTGAGGGCCAGACTCTTGAGTTGAGAGGGAACCTTTAAGCGGTCACACACCTCTGTTACGGGTTGCAAACCACGTTCCTCATGCATGATATGGCGTGGCAGCTCTTCAACAGGGGTCAATGCCTTGCCCAAATCATGGACCAGAACAGCGAAGCGTACATCTAGTCCATAGTTGGCCTGACAAGCTTGTTTTAGTGCCATTAAGGTGTGTACACCACAATCTATTTCAGGGTGGTACTCTGGGCGTTGAGGAATACCAAATAATGCATCTATCTCGGGAAACAGTACTTTTAGTGCATCACAATCTCTTAATGTTTGAAAATAGATATCGGCATGATCTTCCATTAATGCACGAGAAGTCTCTTTCCATACACGTTCAGGTGTTAAAGCATTCAGTTCCCCTGAATTGGCAATCCTTTTCATTAATTGCAAAGTTTCTTCTGCAATTTCAAATCCATAACTAGCATAACGAGCAGCGAAGCGAGCAACACGTAGCACACGTAAGGGATCTTCTGTAAATGCATCTGAAACATGGCGTAGGATTTTCTGATCAAGATCTTTTTGACCACCATATGGATCATAAACTTGTCCAGTTTCATCCATTGCCATTGCATTGATGGTTAAGTCACGGCGAATTAAATCTTCTTCTAATTTAACAGTGGTATCAGTAAAAAATTGGAATCCGTGATAGCCAATGCCTGATTTTCTTTCAGTACGTGCTAGTGCATATTCTTCTTTTGTTTTTGGATGAAGAAATACAGGAAAATCCTTTCCAACGGGTTGGTAGCCTTCAGATAATAATTGTTCAGGTGTTGCTCCAACCACAACATAATCTTTTTCGTGATAGGGATGCCCGAGTAAATGATCTCGAACAGCACCGCCTACTAAATAAACTTGCATAAAAAACCTCTATTCTTCACACAATCATGCTACAGAATAGAGGTTTTCTCAAGCACTAAGCATAGCTTTTAATGTTAAAAGCCATGCTTAAACTGTATCAGTTTTGGCTTTGCTGAATTTCAGCAACAGTTAAAGCTGTCATATTCACCAGACGACGGGTAGTTGCTGTCGGTGTTAAAATATGAACTGGTTTTGCTGCGCCTAACAAGATTGGACCAATCGTTACATTATTACCAGATGTTGCTTTTAACAAGTTGAATGAAATATTTGCAGAATCTAAATTCGGCATAATCAACAAGTTTGCTGAACCTTTAAAGCGTGAATTTGGAAATGCAAAATGACGAATATTATCATCTAATGCAGCATCACCGTGCATTTCACCTTCAACTTCAAGTTCAGGCGCTTGTTCAGAAAGTAAACGATAAACTTCACGCATTTTCTGAGCACTTGGATCAACTTGATCGCTTCCAAAACTTGAGTGAGAAAGCAAAGCGACACGAGGGGTCATACCAAAACGACGCACTTCTTCGGCTGCTAAAATAGTCATCTCTGCAAGTTGTTCAGCAGTTGGATTGGTATTTACATAGGTATCGGCAATAAACAAGTTACGATCTTCAAGCATTAATGCATTGAGTGTAAAGAATGTACTACGACCTTCTTTTAAACCGATCACGTTTTTAACGAAATCTAAATGGATATCGTAGCTCGCATAAGTACCACATAGCATACCATCAGCTTTACCGAACTTAACTAGCAGTGCGGCGATTAAGGTTGAACGACGACGTGCTTCACGTTGCGCATATTCAACAGTTACGCCTTTACGTTGCATTGTATTGTAGTAGTCTTTCCAGAAATCATCATATAAAGGATTGTTTTCTTGATCGACGATTTCAATATTGACACCGTGCTGTAAGCGTAAACCGAGTTTTCTGATATTGTCTTCAATAACGGCTGTACGACCAACAAGAATTGGTTTAGCCAGACCTTCATCTACAACAATTTGAACCGCACGTAATACACGTTGATCTTCACCCTCGGCATATGCAATACGCTTAGGGTCAGTTTTCGCTTGTGAGAAAATTGGTTTCATTAAGAATGCTGAGTTATATACAAACTCAGAAAGTCTTTGACGATATGCAGAGAAATCTTCAATTGGACGTGTCGCAACACCAGAATCCATTGCAGCTTTAGCAACCGCAGGCGCGATTTCTAAAATCAAGCGTTGGTCTAGAGGGCGAGGGATCAAGTAATCACGACCGAATGATGCAGATTTTTCACCGTAAGTCGCAGCATCTGCTTCAATATGTGCCATACGTGCAATCGCATGTACACAAGCAATTTTCATATCTTCGTTGATCGTTGTAGCACCGACATCGAGTGCACCACGGAAAATATATGGGAAACAAAGTGCATTGTTTACTTGGTTTGGATAGTCTGAACGACCAGTTGCCATAATCACATCTGGACGAACTTCGTGCGCATGTTCAGGTAAGATTTCTGGATCTGGATTTGCAAGTGCAAAAATAATTGGGTTTTCAGCCATTTCTTTAACCATTTCTTTGGTTAAAATTCCCGCTGCAGAAAGACCCAAGAACATATCTGCGCCAGCCATTACTTCATGTAATTGAGTCGCAGAAATATCTTGAACGTAACGTTTTTTCGATTCATCAAGTCCTTCACGTGAAGTTGTTAAAAGGCCACGAGAATCAGCTACAATAATATTCGATTTATTTACGCCTAATGCACAAAGTAAATCTAAACATGACAATGCAGCAGCACCAGCACCTGATGCAACGATTTTAATTTCATCAATTTTCTTGTTCACAATCTGCAAGGCATTCAACAATGCTGAGCCTACAATAATACTGGTACCATGTTGATCATCATGGAACACAGGAATCTTCATGCGTTCACGAAGTTTCTTCTCGATATAGAAACATTCAGGTGCCTTGATGTCTTCCAGGTTGATACCGCCAAACGTTGGTTCCAATGCGGCAACGATATCCACGATCTTGTCTGGATCATTTTCCGCAATTTCAATATCAAATACATCAACACCAGCAAACTTCTTGAATAGAACGCCTTTACCTTCCATAACAGGCTTAGAAGCAAGAGGACCAATGTTTCCTAAACCAAGCACGGCTGTACCATTACTCACGACGGCAACCAAATTTCCACGTGCTGTATATTTTGCAGCAGCAGAAGGGTCACGTTCAATTTCCAGACATGGAGCAGCAACACCAGGAGAATATGCAAGCGCTAAGTCTCGTTGGTTTACGAGTTGCTTACTCGGTGTCACGCTGATTTTTCCAGGCGTAGGAAATTCATGGTAATACAAAGCGGCTTCTTTTAAAGATTGATCGTCCATCTGAGTCTCGATTGTTCCGATAATAATCAGGCATATACATGGCTGATGATTATATTAAGATAAGTGCACAAGAATATAGCACTAGTTCATGTTTTCGCCCAGTCAAAAAAGCTTATTTTCACTGAACGTATAGGCTTATTGACAATTTATATTGAGTGTAAATTAAACTGCCAAAAGCTCAAAATATGGTTTTAACTGGAATATCTTGCAATTGCTAGACGCATATGTTGCTGTAAGTATTCAGTTGCATGTACGGCAGTTAAGGGTTTGGCAAATAAGTAACCCTGTAATATGTCACAGTTTTGTCGTTTCAAATATTCACATTGCTGTTCTGTTTCAACGCCTTCAGCGACAACTTTTAAGCCAATTGTTTTACCCATGGCAATCATAGCATTAACAATCGCATCTTGTTTTGCATTACCAATTTTTGAAATAAATGCCCGATCAATTTTTAAGATGTCAATTGGATATTCGGTGAGGTAGGCGAGGGAGGAATAGCCCGTTCCAAAATCATCTAGTGCAATGGAAATATTGCGTTCCTTGAGTGCACATAAAACTGTTTTGACATTTTCCGTATTTTCCAGAAAAGCGGATTCGGTAATTTCCAACTCAAGATCTTTGCCTGAAATTGCATAGGTATCCAGAACCGTGTCAATATCATGCAGTAACTGACCTCGCAGGATTTGCTGTGCCACAATGTTTACAGCAATATGAATATTGGAGAAACCCAGTTGTTGCCAAATCTGGATTTGTTTTGCCGCCTCATACAGCACAAAGCGTCCAATATCTGAAATTAGGCTGGTACTTTCTGCCAGAGGAATAAAGATATTTGGCATGATCAACCCCTTTGTTGGATGCTTCCAACGAATCAGTGCCTCAAAACCATTGATCTGGCAATTGGAGGCAGTAATTTTGGGTTGATAATAAACAACCAATTCATTGTTCTGAATGGCTTTTCTTAAATCGAGTTCCAGATCAGTGTGTCTTGCCACGAAGTTGGTACGTTCGCTCGAATAATAACGAATGGTGTTGCCACCCAAGCGTTTGGCTTCCGTCAGTGCCTGTTCGGCATGAGTGTTGAGGTTATCAACCTGACGGCCATGCTCTGGATAAATCGCCACACCAATGGAGATGCTGACCACATATTCCTGCTCCGCAATATAGAATGGCTTGCTAAATGCCTCGACAATATTGTTGCACAGTTGATGTATCTGTGGATGGAGTGGTGACATCTCGTAAATAATCGCGAAATCATCCGCGCTTAAATGTGCGACCAGAAGAGCATTAATATTACTAATCCGTAAACGTTGTGCAGCCTGTTTAAGCAGTTCATTTCCTGCCTGATTGCTCAATAATTCATTCAATGCACGGAATCTGTCGATATTCAGTCGAATTACCGCAAGATGCTGAATGGATGCTTCATTGACCAGATATTGATGTAATTGCTGGTGGTAGTAGAAACGATTTGGTAAATCCGTCAGGGTGTCATAGTTGGTGAGATAGGAAAGACGCTGTTCCTGATGCTTACGTTCAGTCTGGTCAGACACGATGCCAATATAGCTAATGACCCGATCAGCCTCGTCTTTCACCGCATTAATATGCATCCATAAAAAACAGGACTTCTCAGAAAGATAGGTTTCCTGAAATTCACCCTCATATTCCTGTTCTTCATAGAGGGTGTCCAGAATCGAGAGGTGGAAATTATGGTGATGCTGTTTATTTTGTTTGGTAATTTCAAAAAGTTCTTTGTTTAGAATGGTTTGCTTATCAAGTCCAGTCAGTTGTTGGTATTTTGGGTTGACCTCGATGTAGCAGAAATTTTCATCCAGAATAAAAATGCCTTCAGAAGCCTGTTCAAAAACGCTGGCAGCCAGTTTTAAACGTTCCTGATGCTTTTTCTCCTGATTAATGTCACGGTAGATGCCCACCATACGCAACGGCGTTCCATCTTTGGGATTTCTGAGAATGACCTGTCCAACATCATGGATCCATGTCCATTCACCATTATGGCGTTTGATACGGAAAGTCTCCTCATAGCGTTGTGTTTGTCCATACAAATGGCTATACAGGGTATTTTTAACCCGATCCACATCATCTGGATGAACGATTTTATGCAGCAGGGTGTAGTGGTTTTCAGACTTGCGTGTAACCGCTTGACTATGGGCGTTGGTGACACCAACCGTATGGTTTTCCAGATTCCATTCCCAGGGACGAATACCCGCAGTTTCATGGGCAAAAGCCAGATTTTGACGGTGTTCTTCCAGACTTTCATTCATCTGGGTCAGATCAAAAGTACGTTCACGGACCTTTTGTTCCAGCAAATGATTATTGAACTGGAGTTGTGCTTCTATGTCTTTGGATTTGTTGACCTCACGCTGTAGCTGTTGGCACAGTTCCTCTGTCCATTGATTGTGTTGTTCCGCCACATCAATCAGTTGCTTGTTTTTATCCAGAACCTGAGACAGGCGCTGGTGAATATTAAAGGTGGCCTGAGCACAAAGCAGGGTGGCAAAAAAGGACAGGTAATAGGCAATATAAAATAGGGTATATTCTTGGTCTCTATTTATAATCTGAGAAATCACCAAGGGGCTGATGCTTGGAATGAAGAACAGGAAGAAGTAACGGATATGCTGGGTTAAAAAAGTCAGCGCAATAATATGTGAAGAGGTGAGCAGCAGGGCCGTCAAGGTCAGGATGTGTGATGCGGAAAGATTCGGGACATCCTTAATCAATAGGTAATTGATCACAATGGTGCTGATCCCCAGCAATAACCCCGTGAAAAAGCAGATCACCTGAAAGGTAATGTTGGTTTTTCCAGCAAAGCGACTTGATGAGTAATATCTTAATGAAAAGTGACAGACTGCGTAAAAAATGAGTAATAGTGTAAGAGTAAGGGTCGTCCATGTGGTAAAGACATTTGCACTAAAGGAATAGAAAGAAGCAAATAACACATAATCCAGAAGCGCAATAAAAAATACACTTAAAACGAATAGGCGTACGTGGTTAGGATAGTTGATCTGATCCGTATAAATAAACTGCGGAATTTTTTTTTCTTGAACCCCTGACATATAAAGAATAATCCTTTTCATTTTTATCTGTGTTGGGCCTATAGACGTTGCTGTATATCAACATCATTGTGTTTTATTTTAAATTACCGCTAAAGCAATTGGAAAGCAATCCAAAACCATTATTTGGCCAAAAAGTGATAATTTAAAATGGATAAGGCGACAACTGGAGCGGTTTCAGTCCTTAAAACACGGTCTCCAATACACCAGCTTTGAAAATGATTCTGGTTTGCAGTTTCAATTTCTGCTTCACTCAAACCACCTTCTGGACCAATCAGTAGGGCTAAATCAGGTTCACTATTCAGCAATACATTTTCCTGGGCTTTATTTGGTGCCAAAACCAAACGGGTCTGTGGCAGTTTCGAGCTGACCCAATCTGTTAAGGCAATGGGGGCGAGAATTTCTGGAACAATGTTCATACCGCATTGTTCACATGCTGCAATGGCCACAGACTGCCAGTGATCAATCTTCTTTTGATCACGGTCGTATTTCAGGCGCATTTCGCAACGTTCGCTGGTCAACAGTTGAATGCTGGTCACACCAAGTTCAGTGGCTTTCTGAATCGCATAATCCATGCGATCCCCCTTGCTCATCACCTGGCCTAAAACTACTTTAAAAGGAGGGGTTCGATTGGCTGGCTCAAAATGGTCAACTGACACAACTGCATTTTTCTTGTTGATTTCAGTGAGCGTCACGCAGTATTCACCACCTTTTCCATTGAAAAAGATGGCCTGTTCCTGCTCTTTTGCACGGAGCACGCGCACCCAGTGATGAAACACCGATTCCGTCAATTCAATGCTATTGCCAGTGTTTAATTCGGCTTCGATGTAGAAACGGTTCATGTCTGGGGAATGCTCATGCAAATTAGTTTAAGCCAAGATCAACAACGAGTTGTCGAGTTGGCTCTGTTTGGTTCATTGAATAAAAGTGTAAGGTCGGTGCTCCGCCAGCAATTAAACGTTCGCAAAGTTTAACAATCACTTCATGACCGAATGCTTTAATACTTTCACTGTCATCACCATAGGCAGCAAGTTGCTTGCGAATCCAGCGTGGGATTTCTGCACCTGTGCCATCGGCAAAGCGGATCAGGTTGCTTGCGTTGGTAATCGGCATAATGCCTGGTGCAATGGGAATATCCACACCAGCTTTAGCAATACGTTCGATGAAATAGAAATAAGCATCTGGATTGAAGAAAAATTGGGTAATACCTGCGTTCGCGCCTGCATTCACTTTTTCAACAAAACGTTGAATGTCACCATCAAAGCTATCAGCTTGCGGATGCATTTCAGGGTACGCAGCAACTTCAATATGGAAATGATCACCTGAATGTTCACGGATAAAGCGAACAAGATCTTGAGCATAAGGTAATTCGCCAAGACCAACTTGACCTGAAGGTAAATCACCACGCAATGCTACGATACGGTCAATCCCTTGTGATTTATATAAATCTAAGAGCTCAGCAATACGAGCTTTATCATCGCCAATACAAGAAAGGTGAGGGGCTACGGGCGTACCTTTGCCATTAAAATCATGAATGGCTGCTAAAGTGCGTTCACGAGTAGAACCACCAGCACCATAAGTAATGGAGAAAAACTCTGGGTTTAATCGCTGTAATTCTTGGTGAACGATACGTAACTTTTCAGCGCCAGCATCAGTTTTTGGCGGGAAAAATTCAAAAGAAATAGGAACACGTTTCATCATTTCAAATCCTTTTTTAATCGCTTAGACATTATTTTAGAAAAAAGGGCAGTCCGTAAACGTCTGCCCTGATTTTCTTAGTATTTATAAGCGTCAGATTTGAATGGACCTTCCACAGCAACGCCGAGGTAATCTGCTTGTACTTGCGTTAACTGGGTGAGTACACCACCAAAGCCAAGCACCATTGCAGCAGCAACTTCTTCATCTAATTTCTTAGGAATCAGTTCTACACGGATTTTCGCAGCTTTTTGATCTTCAGGAAGATCAGCAAATTTCTCAGCGAACAAGTGCATTTGACCTAACACTTGGTTAGCAAAAGAACCATCCATAATACGTGATGGGTGACCTGTTGCATTACCAAGATTCACTAAACGCCCTTCAGAAAGAAGGATTAAGTAATCATTTTCATTTTCTGAACGATACACTTGGTGAACTTGAGGCTTAACTTCAACCCACTTGTAACCACGTAAGTATGCAGTGTCGATCTCTGTATCAAAGTGACCGATGTTACACACTACAGCACCTGCTTTTAAGCTATCTAACATTGCAGAATCACAAACGTGGTAGTTACCTGTTGTCGTTACGATAAGGTCAGTGTTTTGAAGAAGGTCAAGGTTGATGTCTTCTTTCTTGCCTGTTTGAACACCATTTTTGTATGGAGATACCACTTCGTAACCGTCCATGCATGCTTGCATTGCACAGATTGGATCAACTTCAGTTACACGTACAATCATGCCTTCTTGACGAAGTGATTGTGCAGAACCTTTACCTACGTCACCGTAACCGATTACAAGTGCACGACGACCAGATAACAACATATCTGTACCACGTTTGATTGCATCATTTAGAGAATGGCGGCAACCATATTTGTTGTCGTTTTTAGATTTCGTTACCGAATCATTTACGTTGATTGCAGGAACTTTTAAAGTACCATCACGTAACATTTCATACAGACGTTGAACACCTGTTGTTGTTTCTTCAGTTACACCGTGGATTTTTGCAATCACTTCAGGGTATTTTTCGTGAACAAGTAGTGTTAAATCACCGCCATCATCAAGAATCATGTTGGCATCCCAAGGTGTGCCATTTACATTGATTTGTTGTTCAAGACACCACATGTATTCTTCTTCAGTTTCGCCTTTCCAAGCAAACACAGGAATACCCGCAGCAGCGATAGCAGCAGCAGCGTGATCTTGAGTAGAGAAGATGTTGCATGATGTCCAACGAACTTCAGCACCTAACTCAACTAGGGTTTCAATGAGAACCGCAGTCTGGATGGTCATGTGGATACAACCGAGAATTTTTGCACCAGCAAGTGGTTTTGACGCTGAATAACGCTTACGTAAACCAATCAAAGCTGGCATTTCTGCTTCAGCAAGTTTGATTTCTTTACGGCCGTAGTCAGCAAGGGAAATATCAGCGACTTTATAATCTGTAAATGAAGCAGTAACCGCGTTCATCAGGATCTCCTAGAAAAATAGTATGGATCATTCTGTTCGCGGATGCCGTTGTTGGTTAAAACGAGTGTTCAACCGATCGTCGAGCCTGGCAAATTGATCTTTAGCGCCAATCAATTGTCGCAGCATCCCTCGACTAGGACATTATGATACTTGGAAATTATAATTGTTCCAACGTTATTTTGATGACAGTTGGTTAGAAAGCGAGAAATCAGCAATAAGATGAAAACTAAAAAACAGGTCAGTTATTCATACCATAGGATTTCATATCCATATGAAACCCTAGTTTATGTAAGGATAAAATCATTATTATGCTTTTAAGTGGTCTTCGAATTCTTCGCCCAGTTGCATTGCCAAAGCATTACCCGATAGGTCACCTGTGACCAATCCATATTCTTTTTTAAAGCTAAAGGTAAATCCGCGATTATCTGTCAGATTCTTAACGGAATATCCCAGTTTTTCCAGCCAAATACGAAAGGCCAATAAATTTTTTGCTTTAACAACTCTATTTTTCATGTGAGAACTCCTTGTGAACCTGAGTTTATTAATAAGGGTCGCCGAAAATTTTTTAAAGGGGGAGTACAAACATTTATTTTTCTGCATGTAAATTATGTAAAATTAGCGTAATTTTTATGAGGAAAATTTTATCTGTCGTTTTTTTAATTGATTGTATTTATTATTAAAATTATTTTTTACGTGCTTCGATAAGATAATTTTCTGTAAAAATCCATTTAATTCTAAATGTAAAAAATGATTTCATTTTTCACTTTTTAAAGACTAAATTTTAGCCTTTAAAAAGTAGAACTTTAAAATTAGAACTGATCTTTAAGCGCTCTGATCCGTGCGAAATCTTCGGCACTTTCTGTGCGCAAGAAAGGATTTGTTTCAAGCTCTAATTCAATTGTACTTGGCAGAGTAATTTGTTCTGAATCTCTCAATGCTTTTACTTCTTTTATGCGTTCTTGTAGTGCAACATTATGAGGTTCAATTGTTAATGCAAACTCTGCATTTGCAAGCGTATATTCATGGGTGCAGTAAACCTTGGTTTGGATTGGCAAGGCGGCAAGCCGATTCAGTGAATGATACATCTGCTCAGCTGTACCCTCAAACAGGCGACCGCAACCCATTGCAAACAGAGTATCACCACAGAACAGGGTATCAATTTTTTCAATAAAATAAACAATATGACCGAGGGTATGACCAGGTGTGGCAATAATCTCAACTTTTAAAGCATTAAAGTGAAAATGGTCATTATGTTGCAGTGGATTCGATATAAACGAAATTTTACTGAGTTCATCACGTGGGCCATACACCAGAATATTTTGCTCAGCCAATAGACCTTGTACGCCATCAGTATGATCGCGATGCCAATGTGTTAACCAGATTTGCTTCAACTCAAGTTGATGTTGTTCGCAAAATGCAGTCACCAAATCTGCGTCAGTGGGGTCAATCACAACAACTTCTTGTGTCGTGGTATCTTCCAATAACCAAATATAGTTTTTTAAGGCATTTTTTACGTCAATTGCATGAGTCTTATAATGCATAGCCGAGTCCTAAATATTTGTTTCATGCTGGGTTGATGATAAAGACCATCACCTGTGTCTAGTGTAAGTGGAAATATTAAAGAGTGCAAAAATAGTGTGTTATGTAACTGACGGTTTAGGCTAAATTCTGACACCTTTAAGACCAGAAAATCTTTAGAGTTGACAAGTGTAGTATTTTAAATAAATATGGTATAAAAGTTTTATAAGTTAATGATTTATATTCATCTTTAAATATATGGAACAAATGCGAAAATAATTTAAAAAGATTGCTTAACAACATAAGGACAGGGCAATTTCTCAGGATGAAATGCAAATAAATCATAACAATAAGAGAGGAAGTTATGTCTGATTTGGTTGATCACGAAGTGGTGGTGATTTTTAAAAAATATTTGCATCCCTTGTGTGCCAAACTCACTGAAATGCTGAATGAGCACTTTAGTCATCAAACCGAACGTCGCGGTTGCGGTTATACTCAGGCAACACGTGTGATTGCCGAATTTGTCTCACAGCCGCGTGATGTGCTTGGTTTTCAGGATTTACGAATCTTTGATGATTATGAAACCAAGGGACTGAGAAATATTTTAAACCAGAGCTCTTGCTATGGCTTGGAACTTGCCACTTGGCGCAATCTGGATATACATGCCGATGTGCAGCAGTGTCTGCAACGCCTAAATCCAGAAGAGACATTTGCCCAGAATTTAAGGCAGGAAGTGGATTTTCAGGCCAAATTAAGAAATATCCATCAATATGCTGAACTTGAGGAAAGTATTCTGATTTGCCAGTTGCTTGCTGATATTATTTTGCCGCAGGATGCACGGACGATTGAGATGATTGAATGCCATGCGCTGGAAGAAAAACCCAAAGTTGGATCCTGCCCAATGGCAGAGAAATTCTTTCTACGGATCGCACATCATCGTTTATTGAGACAGGGTGAAATTAATATTTTTGTCGATGAAAACCACCAGCCAATTATGATGGAAAAGCTGAATATGGGGGACAATCATTCCTGTATTAGTTTGGTACCATTGATGATGAATGGGGTGCGTTTACCCGCAGGTAGCCTGTTTTCTGCAAACTATGACATTGAACAACTGGAAAAACATAAAAATAAACAATATAAAGGCTATGTGATTCCCATCTCTGAAATGAATGGTTTCTGGTTTTTGCGTCTAACCACTTTGGCAGTGTCACCTAAAAACCGTGCCCGTGCATTTAACTCTCACTTTAAACAACAGGTGGATAATGGATTATTTCGACCTGATACGACTGAATTGAGCCAACTTATTGAAATTGCTAAAGATCAAATTTATGTAGGGCATCCATGCTAAAAGCTTGTTACTCACCACGCTATTTTGCAAGAACACATACCAACAGTATGGAAAAACTGACAGCCGTCGCTGATGTGCTGCGAACTCATCAAATGGTTGATTTAATTGATCCAGGTTTAATTGATACTGAGATATTAAAAAAACTACATAACCCAGAATATGTGGAAGCCTTTTTATCGGGAGAATCTGCATTTGCAACCATACAGGGCTTTAAACCGTGGAATGAGCAATTAAGGGACGCAATCCTATCAGTACAGGCAGGGCAGTTGCTTGGCGCTGATATTGCCTTTAAAGAGGGGATTGCGGCCAATATCGCACAGGGTTTTCATCATGCCAGTTATGAGTCTGGTGCTGCATATTGTACCTTTAATGGTTTGGCTCTGGTTGCTAAACAAAATCCTGAAAAACGTATCTTTGTGCTGGACTGTGATCAGCATGGCGGAGATGGAACGGCAATATTTACCAATAGACTCACCAATCTGGTCAATTTCGGAATTTTTGGGATTCGTTTTGGTTGCAAGGCAGGGGAGCGTAGCCTGACTCGCTATATTCATCCCAAGCAGGGCAACTTTGATTTATATCGGGAAGCGATTTTTGAAGCGTTTCAATATGCCTCACATTGGGAAGCAGATCTAATCATCTATCAAGCTGGTATGGACTGCCACCAACTAGATAAATATGGCTCAAAATGGTTTACCACTGAGCTGTTATATGAGCGAGATCGCTTAGTTTTTGAAATGGCAAAAAAAATGAAAATTCCATTACTGTTTGTATTGGCAGGCGGCTATCAGGCACTTGATGATTTAGTGCCTTTACATGTTAATACATTCAAAGCTGCAAATGAAATTTACTTTCCTTAAAATAGAAAGGTACAAAAAAAGCCCTCAAAATGAGAGCTTTGTCTGTTGCTGTGATTAGCGTAATTTTGCTAACCAATCACCAAATGATTGAACCAGTTGAACTAAAATTAGCAGTACAATCACGGTTAAAATAACAACACTGGTATCAAAACGTTGATAACCATAGGAAATAGCTAAATCACCGATACCTCCTGCACCAACTGCGCCAGCCATTGCAGTTGCACCAATTAAGGAAATCGTCCCTGTGGTCAGGTTCAAAATTAATGAGCTACGTGCTTCGGGGATAATAAATTTAAAAATGATCTGCCAAGGTGAGGCACCCATAGCTTGAGCTGATTCAATAATACCCTCATTCACTTCAAGTAATGAAGTTTCAATCAATCGCCCTAAATACGGACCTACATAAATGGTGAGGGGAACAATCGCAGCCCAAGTACCAATCGAAGTTCCAACTAATAATTTAGTTAATGGAATAACTGCAATAAGTAAGATGATAAATGGTAAAGAACGTAGTGCATTTACAATTGGGTTGAGAAAATAATAGATCGCTCGGTTTTGTAAGATACCACCTGTGCGAGTGACAACTAAAGTTACACCTTGAATCAATCCCCAAATACAACCAAAAAGCAATGAGAAAAAAACCATTTGAAAGGTTTCTTGTAATGCCGTAACGAATTGATCAATTGAAAGGGAACTGTGCCAAAACGGCGCAGAAGCTTCAGTAAGCCACTGTACGATTAAATCTCTCATTGGCTTACTCCTGATTGTTCAACTTTCACGCCTTGTTGCTCAAGAAACTTAATAGCGTCTTGAATAGTCGCTGAATCACCCAAAAGTTGAATAAACATCTGTCCAATCACAGTGCCATTGATTTCAGTCATGTTGGCAAAAAGAATATTTAGGCTCAAATCAAATTGCTTAATCACAGCTTGAATGACGGTTTCTTGAGCAGATGTCCCCAAGAATTGCAGACTATAAATACTATTGTGATGCTTATGTTCAAGGTTATTGAGGATATTAATTGGTAACTGTTGTTGCAAAACTGTTTGAATGAAGGTCTTTGTAGTCGAATGCTGGGGTTGACTAAAAATATTGAGGGTAGGGCCTGTTTCAATCACATGACCTGCTTCCATGACTGCAACATAGTCACAGACTGACTCAATTACGTCCATTTCATGGGTGACCATCACAATGGTAATCTTTTGTTCTTTATTAATCTTTTTTAATAGTGCTAAAACGGATTGTGTGGTCTGAGGATCAAGTGCAGAGGTTGCTTCATCACACAGTAAAATTTTGGGATGGTTTGCAAGCGCGCGGGCGATACCTACACGTTGTTTTTGCCCTCCTGAAAGTTCATCAGGATAGGCATCTTTCTTGTGCTTGAGATCGATGAAATCTAATAGTTCTGCTAGGCGCTTTTCACGATCAGCTTTGTTATGCCCCAATAATTTGAGTGGCATTTCAATATTTTCAGATACTGTTTTAGTTTGCAGTAAATTGAAATGTTGAAAGATCATGCCGATATTTGCACGTTCTTGACGAAGCGTACGCGCATCCATTGCAGTAAAGTCTTTCTGATTGATAATCACTTGTCCCTGAGTCGGGCGTTCAAGCAAATTAATCAAACGGATCAACGTACTTTTACCTGCACCACTATAACCAATAATGCCGAAGATGCTGCCTTCTGGGATCTCTAAATTAATTTGATCCAGTGCGTTGATCGTTTGACCTTTCAATTGATAGTGTTTCGAAATGTTTTTAAATTGGATCATGTTCGTCAGTAATAAGCAAAAAAGAAAAAACAGGCAAATATCTTTGCCTGTTTCATTGAAAATATTATATTACGATTTTGCTTCAGTGAGATAGCTTGTCGGTTTGTTTACATCAACTTTTGTACCTGCAAAATGTTCTTGCACATACTTTTTCACAGCTTCTGTATGATAAAGTGCACCAACTTTTTGTAGTACTGCATCATCTTTACGAGATTCAGCAGTTGCTAAAACATTGACATTCAATTTAGTGCTTTGATCAATTGGTTCGTAATAGATTGCGTCTTTAAGAACGTTCAAACCACCTTCTAAAGCCAAAGTATTACCTAATAGAATCGCATCAACTTCGTCTTTTACACGTACAGCTGTCGCCATTTGAATTGGCTTGATTACGATTTTTTTACTATTTTCGATAATGTCAGCAGGCGTGCCTTTCACAGGATCGAAATCAGCTTTTAATTTGATTAAACCTGCACTTTGTAAAAGTAACAATGCACGTGATTCGTTTGCACCGTCATTTGGGATTGCAATGGTTGCACCTTGAGCAAATTCTTCAACTTTTTTGACTTTGCTTGAGTAAATGCCCATCGGTTCTAAATAAGTCGTTGAAACAGGTGCAATCTTATCTTTATTTGCTGCATTAAAAGCAACAAGGTAAGCGTAAGATTGGAAGGCATTAATATCAACTTCTTTATTAGCAACAGCTGTATTCATTGCAACATAGTCAGTGAAGTTTTTGACTTCAAGTTTAATACCTGCGGCTTTGGTTTCAGGTAAAGTTGCAATATAACGCCAAATATCAGCATCTGAGCCAGTAGATGCCATAACAACAGTTTGTAATCCACCAGCATTCGCTTTTTGCTTAGTAGATGCAGTATCAGGCTGTTTACTGCATGCTGCAAGTAATAACACCGATACACTTAAAAAAAGGCTAATCAGCTTTTTCATGTATAAATCCTAGTCGGAACAATGCCGAGAAAATCTTCACTTCTCTAGCATCAGGAATCGCAATGGTTTTGTATGTTGTAAATTGGCATCATCATTCAAAATTATTTTGGATTTTGAATCTAAGACGTTTTACAACATTGAAAAATAGATGATTGTTCATGTTCTACTCTAATGCTATTAGATTAAGAAGAAGAGCCAACCAAATTATTCTTACGCTAAATCTCGAAGTAGATGAAATGTCACAATTTAAAATTAATATTCTAAATATATGATAATGATCAAAAAGAATCTTAACTATAGTTAACAATTCATCTATTAATTTATCAATCATACCAATAATTTAGATCTTGTTATAGTAGTTGTACTAGATACTTTAAAGTCTAACGGTATGATTATTTAAGAAAAATTATGTTCTAAGTAAATATAAATGAATGATAGTTTTATGAATTTTTCTGAATACAGATTGCAAATGGTTTACCTTAAATTGGATATATATTTTTCTGAATTTGTTATTTATATAATGAATATAGATACTTGATTTATGCACTATTTGTGAATAAAAGAGCCTTCCGAAGAAGGCTTCCTTTCATCGTGATAAGGCTTATTCAGCTTGTTCACGTGCAATCGCACGGTAACCAATATCGCTACGATATTGCATACCTGTAAATGTCACTTGACCACATACTTCTAAAGCATTGATCTGCGCTTCAAGTACTGTATCACCTAATGCTGTTACACAAAGAACGCGACCGCCAGCTGTGATGATATGGCCATCTTCTGTCGTTGCCGTACCTGCATGGAAAATCTTAGTATCTTCTGGAGATTGACCAATACCTGATATCACATCGCCTTTGCGTACAGTTTCAGGATATCCTTCTGCTGCTAGTACAATACCGATTGATTTGCGATCATCCCACTCAGCTTCTTTTGGAAGATTGCCAGCAATACCCGCTTCAACCAAATCTACTAAAGATGATTTTAAGCGCATCATAATCGGTTGAGTTTCTGGATCACCGAAACGACAGTTAAATTCAATAACGCGTGGTTGACCTTGTTCATCAATCATTAAACCAGCATATAAGAAACCTGTGTAAACATGACCATCTGCTGCCATACCATCAACAGTAGGACGCATAACTTCATTCATTACACGTTCAAATACTTCTGGTGTAACAACTGGAGCAGGAGAGTACGCCCCCATACCACCCGTATTTGGACCTTGGTCGCCTTCAAAAATACGCTTATGGTCTTGTGAAGTTGCCATCGGTAAAATGTTGTTGCCATCGATCATACAAATGAAACTTGCTTCTTCACCTGCAAGAAATTGTTCAATTACAACACGTGAACCAGCGTCACCGAATTTGTTGCCTGCAAGCATATCATCTATCGCAGCAAAAGCTTCTTCGTTGGTCATTGCAACGATTACACCTTTACCTGCCGCTAAGCCATCCGCTTTGATCACGATTGGTGCGCCATGCTGTTCGATATAAGCTTTTGCAGCATCAACCTCAGTAAATACATCATAAAATGCTGTAGGGATGTTATGACGTTTTAAAAAATGTTTAGCGAATGCTTTAGAACCTTCAAGCTGTGCAGCGTACTGGGTCGGTCCCCAGATTTTTAAGTCTGCAGCACGGCAGGCATCAACCACACCATTAACCAAAGGTGCTTCAGGACCAACAATCACCAATGCAACATCATTTGCCTTTGCAAATTCGATAATGGCAGGATTATTTAAAATATCGATGTCAACGTTTTCACACTTATCTTCGGTTGCTGTGCCTGCATTACCTGGCGCAACAAAAACTTGTGTTACTTTTGAATCTTGTGCGATTTTCCATGCAAGTGCATGTTCACGGCCACCGCTACCCAAAACTAAAATATTCATTATTAAGTTATTTCCTTTTTCCGTATTTAAGAATATACCTGTTCAGAATAAAAAAGTCCCCCTAGGATGCGATTTAGATGTCGCAAGAAAGAGGGACTTAGGGGGTATTAATGACGGAAGTGACGCATACCCGTGAATACCATTGCGATACCAGCCTCATCAGCGGCTGCAATTGTTTCTTCATCGCGCATAGAACCACCCGGTTGGATAATACATTTAATGCCAGCTTTAGCCGCATTATCAATACCATCACGGAATGGGAAGAATGCATCAGATGCCATGACCGCACCTTCAACCACTAAGCCAGCATGTTCAGCTTTGATTGCAGCAATACGAGCAGAATTTACTCGGCTCATTTGACCTGCACCCACACCAATCGTTTGACGATTTTTAGCATAAACAATCGCATTTGATTTCACATATTTTGCTACTTTCCAAGCAAAGATAAGATCATCAATTTCTTGTTCAGTTGGTGCGCGTTTAGTTACTACTTTAAGATCATCTTTGGTGATCATACCTAAGTCTTGATCTTGAACTAACAAACCACCATTCACGCGTTTATAGTCAAGTTGAGCGGTACGTGCATCGATTGCAGGAAGTTCACCACAGACTAACACGCGTACATTCTTTTTCGCGCCAGTAACTTCAAGTACGCCTTCAGCAATACTTGGTGCAATAATCACTTCAACAAATTGGCGATCCACAATGGCCTGTGCAGTTGCAACGTCTAATTCACGGTTGAATGCAATGATGCCACCAAATGCAGATTCAGGATCAGTTGCATAAGCAAGATCATAAGCCGCTTGGATACCATCTAATGAAACTGCAACACCACATGGGTTTGCGTGTTTAACGATGACACAAGCAGGTTTTGCAAATGATTTAACACACTCAAGTGCTGCATCTGTATCTGCAATATTGTTATAAGACAATTCTTTGCCTTGTAATTGTTTCGCAGTTGAAACTGATGCTTCTGTAGCATTTGCTTCAACATAGAATGCTGCATTTTGATGAGGGTTCTCACCATAACGCAAATCTTGAGCTTTATTAAGTTGGGTATTGAACGTGCGAGGGAATAAATCTGCTTCACCTTCAGCTTTGCCAACACGAGCACCAAGATAAGATGCAATCATGCCATCATATTGTGCTGTGTGCTCAAACGCTTTTACCGCTAAGTCGAAACGAGTTTCGTAGGAAAGTCCACCATTTGCTTTTAACTCAGCAACAACTGCATCGTAGTCAGCAGCATTGACGATGATACCGACTGAAGCATGGTTTTTTGCCGCTGCACGCACCATGGTTGGACCACCGATGTCGATGTTTTCAATCGCATCAGCAAGTGAACAATCTGGTTTAGCCACAGTCGCAGCAAATGGATAAAGGTTGACCACAACCAGATCAATCGGATCAATGTTGTGTTCTTGCATCACAGCTTCGTCTAGACCGCGACGTGCCAAGATGCCACCATGAATTTTTGGATGTAGTGTCTTAACACGACCATCCATCATTTCAGGAAAACCTGTATGTTCAGAAACTTCTACTACAGCGATATTGTTGTCTTTAAGCAACTTATATGTACCACCCGTAGATAAGATTTCTACCCCTAATCCAGCAAGGTTTTGAGCAAATTCAACGATTCCAGTTTTGTCGGAAACAGAGATTAAAGCACGTTTGATAGTCATGATTCTAGTCAACAGTTTGAAGTCTACAGATTAAAAATAAAAGGCAAAAAAAATGCCCACGAAAACGTGAGCATTTTATCAATTATTCACTCATTAAACCGTGAGCTTTTAACTTTTTACGTAAAGTTCCGCGGTTAAGGCCTAAAATCTCAGCAGCGCGCGTTTGATTGCCACGAGTGTATTCTAAGACCACAGATAAAAGAGGTTTCTCCATTTCTGCTAAAACCATGTCATAAACTTGAGATGGTTGCTCACCTTGCAATTGTGCAAAATAATGACGAACTGCGCGATCTACATGGATGCGAAGAGCGACATCAGATTGAGCCGTAAAAATAGGAGATTTGCTATTCATGCGTGTTAATCCGAAAAATCAAAATACCACTTGGATAAAGTGATATGTAAATGTGGTCTAAATTACTGAGTCCTGTTTTAGATCCTAAAACAGTGACTCTAAAACAAAGGGACTATTAGCTTGCCACAAATCCTCGATTTGTGTAAAAAATAAGCGTAACAATAGTTAAATATTTGTTACAGCCTACTTTCAAAAACAAAAAAACCAACAATGCGCTTATGTGTTAGAAGCACAGTTCGTTTAACGATTTTATTGTCTATAAATAACGAGGAGTAAGTGGGTTAAGCATTCGTGGCGCGTATCATACCACTGTCTGCGAAAAAGTGAGCAAATTAACTGCACTTTTTTTTATTTTTTTGTCATTTTCCTACGCTTTTAAGGCTGTACAATTTCTAAACTATAATCATCGAAGCTATTTTTACTCTTTGGCACTATAAATTCGAATCTAAAAGGGCTATTCGTTGGGATTCTTTGGATGCTTTTTAAACTATCCACTAAATAATCCTGTGGCTTTAGCGTGATATCGGTGATGACTTCTCCATTTTCTTTTAGAATCACTTTAATAGAGGGGATCACAAGACTATCTTTGTGACGGTTTACTAATACACCCGTGAAGCTTGTTTCATCTTTTCCTACACGTTTAATTTTTACTTTTTCAAAACTAAGAAATTTATATTGTTCATTCTTTATTTTGCACGTTACTACACTGCAAGCATAGTTAAAGATGTGATTCAATGCTGGACTATCATGCATGAGTTTTGGATTGAACCATAAAATCTGAAAAGCAAAAACTAGAATTAATGCAATATTGCCTAATCCCCACAATGTGTAATAAAGCCAGCCATGTTGTTTATGATTTTGTTCATGGAGGATTAATAAGTTATCTTCTGATAAGTTCAAATTAGGCAATGCCGTAACAGGTTCAGTATTAAAGTAATTTAAATTATTTAAATAAGTCAATAAATCAATATTTGAGTTTTCAATTTTCTGATCAAAAATACTCAAAATTTGCATTTGCTTTTCAGCAAAGCTGCTATCAGGTTGGATAGAGGAGAATAGTGAACGATTGGTTTGTGTAGGAATCGTTTCGTTTGTCTCTGTATTTAAAAGATTGGTCAGTGCATTAAAGTTAATAACGCACTTAGGACAACAAACCATGCCCTGAGCAACACTGAGTTGTGAAGGGGTCACTTTATACACGGTTGAGCATTTAGGGCAGCGGGTTTGTTTTTCACTCATGAGGAACAATATTCTCAAATTGTTGTTTTGCGTTTTCCTGAAATGCGACACCAGTTCTCTTCTCGCTTTTCGATCTCTAATATATCAAAAAACTCAGAGTAAACACTAGAAACATCAGCAACTTGCTCTTCGATTACACCGGCAAGTGCGAACTCTCCCTCATTTTTAATTAAAGTTGAGAATTCTGGCGCTAAAGCCATTAGAGGCGCAGCTAGAATATTTGCAACTAGTATGTCCGATTGTTGACCTTTAAACTCGTTATTGAATTCTTCTGGTAAGCCAACGTACAGACGCTCAAGTACACCATTCAACTCTGCATTTTGTTTTGTTGCTAGAACAGCCTGTGGATCAATGTCTGTGGCATATACTTTTTTAGCACCTAATAGAAGAGCAGCAACACCCAAGATGCCTGACCCACAGCCGTAATCAATCACGATTTTATCTTTTACATCAGTCTTACCTAGCCATTGTAAGCATAGGAATGTACTGGCATGGTTACCTGTACCGAATGCTAAGCCTGGATCCAGTTTAATGTTGGTTGCATCCGCTTCAGGTGGCTCTAACCATTCTGGTACGATCCAATATTTTTCACCAATTTGAATTGGTTCGTAATAATCCATCCATGCGCGTTCCCAAACTTGGTTTTCTAAATACTCATGGCGCATTGGAACATCAGGGAGTTGTGCTTTTAAAAATGCTTCTAAAGTATCAACATCAATTGGGTCATCTTCTTCTTGTTGATAAATGCCCGTTACAATGACTTTATTCCAAAGAGGGGTTTCACCTGGTAATGGCTCAAGCAGTGCTTGATCTTCGGCATCATCTAGCGTAACGCTGACAGCACCCAAAGAAAGGAGCAAAGTTTCAGTTAGTTCAACTTGTTCTTGATCGACAGTAATATGAATTTGTAGCCAGTTCACAGGAAAACCTAAGTTAATGTATTTTGGTTATTGTAATAGATTCAGACCATGCAGAGGGATTATAAAATAGACTGATTACAATTTTAAGATGTTTTTTCAAACATAATTCTTTTGATATAGCATGAACAAAAAATAAGGATGCTGAACAGCATCCTTAAATAACTATATATAGGTGTCCAATTTCTTATGGAGCTGTTTGTTCAATTTGTGGAGCTGATTGTTCCATTGGAGGAGGTGTCATTTCCATAGGCTGAACAGGCGCACTCACTGGTCGAGGTTCTGATTGTGTTTCTGAAATCTTAGTTTGAGTTTCAGGCATTGCATTATTCGCAGGCATTGGAGGTTGGAATGCTAATTTACCAGCTTCATTTGGCTCACATGTACCATTAAAGACAACACCTTTGTAGGCAAATGAAATCATATCACCTTGTTTTTTGCCCTTACATACTTGTTGATACTTTTGAGTTTGTGCATCAACTGTGGTTTTTGCATTGGTTTGTGCTGTTACAGCAAAACACAGGCTACAAATAAGCGTCGAAAATAAAAGCTTAGTGTTCATATCATTTTCCTAAAGTATTTGTTATGCACTAATAATGATAAGAATTTTTTGAATCGGAACAGTGGATATCAGGTTAATAGTTATAAGTCCATGTGTTAACAATGCATGAAAAGTGCAACATTAAGTTTTATTTTGTATATATTTAAATCAAGCTAAGCAGATGGGGATTACAAGAATATTGACGGATTTTGTCAACTTAATAGAAAACTTCTGTATAATACTCTGTCATTTTTTAAATACACATTACCACTATGCACTATCCTAAAGTTTACGACGTTATCGTAATTGGTGGCGGTCACGCTGGTACGGAAGCTGCGCTTGCGGCGGCTCGTATGGGAAGACAAACATTATTGTTGACGCATAATATTGAGACTTTGGGGCAGATGAGCTGTAACCCAGCGATTGGTGGTATTGGTAAATCGCACTTAGTTCGTGAGATAGATGCGCTTGGCGGCGCAATGGCACTTGCTGCTGATAAGGGCGGTATTCAATTCCGTATTTTAAACTCGCGCAAAGGTGCTGCTGTGCGTGCGACGCGTGCTCAAGCAGACCGTGTCCGTTATAAAGCCGCAATTCGTCATACTTTAGAAAACCAAGCGAATTTGGATATTTTCCAACAAGCTGCGGATGATTTGATTGTTGAAGGCGATACCGTAAAAGGTGTTGTGACCCAAATGGGTATTCGTTTTGATACCAAAACCGTTGTACTCACCACGGGTACTTTCTTAGGGGGTGTCATTCATATCGGGTTGCAAAATTCGAGTGGTGGTCGTGCAGGTGATCCTCCTTCGATTGCTTTGGCGCATCGTTTACGTGAGTTAAAACTTCCAGTAGGTCGTTTAAAAACGGGTACACCACCGCGTATTGACGCGCGTACTGTTGATTTCTCTGTGATGACACCACAACCGGGTGATTTCCCATCTCCAGTGATGTCATTTATGGGTGATGTATCGATGCACCCTGAACAAGTGAACTGCTACATCACTCATACCAGTGAAAAAACACATGAAATTATTCGTGGTGGTTTAGATCGTTCACCTATGTATACAGGTGTGATTGAAGGGGTTGGTCCTCGTTACTGTCCTTCGATTGAAGATAAAATTCATCGTTTTGCTGATAAAGATTCGCATCAGGTGTTTCTTGAGCCTGAAGGTTTAGATACGCATGAGCTTTATCCAAATGGTATCTCAACCTCATTGCCATTTGACGTTCAGTTCAATCTTGTACGTTCGATTCGCGGTATGGAAAATGCTCATATCTTGCGTCCGGGCTATGCGATTGAATATGACTATTTCAATCCACAAGCATTGAAATTTACACTTGAAACCAAAGCGATTCAAAATCTGTACTTTGCGGGTCAAATCAACGGTACGACAGGTTATGAAGAAGCGGGTGCACAGGGCTTGCTTGCAGGCTTAAACGCTGCACGCCGTGCGTGGGAACAAGAAGAGTGGACACCAAAACGTGATCAAGCTTATATGGGCGTATTGGTTGATGACCTGATTACATTGGGAACCAAAGAACCGTACCGTATGTTTACTTCTCGTGCTGAATATCGTTTGATGTTGCGTGAGGATAATGCCGATCAGCGTTTAACCTCTATTGGTCGTGAGCTTGGCTTAGTGGATGATGAGCGTTGGGCTGCATATAGCGAAAAAATGGAAGCAGTTGAGCGCGAAACTTCTCGTTTACAACATTTATGGGCTGCGCCAAACAATCCAATGGGTAAAAAATTCGTTGAAATGACGGGTGCTGACCTGAGCAAGGAATGTAGTGCGATTGATTTGTTGAAACGTCCAAATATCAATTTCAGTCAAATTGCAGAGTTAACGGGTTCGGAAGTGTCTGAGCAGGTGGGTGAACAGATCGAGATTGCGGTGAAGTATGAGGGGTATATTAACCGTCAGCATGATGATGTTGCACAGATGAAGCGCCTTGAGGAAACCCGAATTCCTGCTGATTTTGAATACGATGGTGTTTCAGGTCTGTCCCGTGAAATTACACAGAAGTTGAAAACCGTACGTCCAGAGACTTTGGCACAGGCCAGTCGTATTCCTGGCGTAACACCTGCCGCGGTTCAGTTGGTGATGATTACAATCCGTAAAAACAATATGGCGAAAAAGTCAGCCTAACTTTTGGGATATAATATTGATATTGAAAACACCCTTTAATCAAAAGGATGTTTTTTTATTGGCTTATTTAAAGCTTTAGTAGGCGGCTTAGGTGTATTTAGATGAAAAACTGGATATTTTTATGTGTTGCAATTATAGCGGAAGTGATTGCAACCTCAGCTTTAAAAAGTAGTGAGGGTTTTAGCAAACCGATTGCCTCCGTCATTGTGGTACTGGGCTTTATCATTGCGTTTTATTGCCTGTCACTTACACTCAAAACTATTCCTGTTGGGATTGCCTATGCCATTTGGTCAGGGGTGGGTATTGTTCTGGTGACGACAATAGCGTGGATTGTATTTGGTCAGAAACTGGATGTGTGGGGAATTATTGGCATTGCATTGATTATGAGCGGCGTTCTTGTCCTGAATTTGTTGTCGAAAACAAGTTCGCATTAAACTGGTAAGTCAGTCAAAGCAGAAATTTGAATTGCTTGTAACCAGACAGGAAAATCAAAGGCACTTACAAAAAATGTAAATGTAAGTGCCTGAATGGCTTACTCCGTCACTTCAACGGTAACACTATACGTGTATGTTTGAGCAACAGGTGGTTTGGTATTGTCACTATTCGCTTCTGGATAAGTCGCGGTAATTAAATAAATGCCTGCTTCGCTAAATTTAATCTCGACTTCACCTTTTGCATTGGTTTTCACGTGCGGTTGTTCACGTTTAGCATTGGGTTGATAGCTGCTCGCACCTTTAAAGACATCAACTTCTAAGTTAGGAACAGCTTTGCCATCCATTAAAACTTGTGCTTTAAGTGATTCACCAGCAAATAATTCATTTGGGTGTGTTAAAAACTTAAATTCAAAACCTTTATTTTCAACTTGTGGAATTGGGCTTGGTTTGCCTTTTGTCACAAAGCTTTCAGCAAGATAATAGTTTGTTGTTTGAAGTGTTTTTGCATTAGCCGTGATTTGATCCTCTGTCACAAAACGTGGTGGTTGGCTTGCTTGCTGAGGTGCTTTTTGTTCAGCATTTGCTTGAGGTTGCATAGGTGCAGCATTTGCAGGTCGTGATGGACGAACACGTAACCAACGCCCATCAACTTGAGCATATTTGGTTGGATTACCAGTCGCTTCTTTTGTGCGAATGCGATAGGTACCATCATTGGTTAAATTGAATTCAGCGATATTAAACTTTTTGAGTTCAGCTGCTGCATTGAAAGATTCAGTTTTACCTTCAGGCGTTGTGACTTGATAGCTGGTTTTAAAATTTCTACTTGCGACAAAGAATTTTTCTACTGTAATACCACTTTGAAAGCTCACACTGTCAGATTTGCTATCGAAGACTTCAGGCAGTAAAAATGGGCTGGCAGTATGAGCAAAACTCAAGGTTGGTAACAGCGCGAGTAATCCAGTCGTAATCAAATGACGCATGAAAAATTCCTTAAAAGAGAAATATACAAAATGCAAAAGATTTGCCACAATCTACTTGATAACGAGTATCAATTGCAATATTATTTCGATAAATTTTTAATCGTCATGTTCAAAAACTAAGTTGATGATTAAAAGTTATTCCTCTCTTTTAGCTTAATTTTTAATGAAGATTAATGTTATTGATTTTATTGAAAAATTTAATGAAATTATATCATAGACTACGTTAAGTGTTGAGACAGAAAGAGAAGAGCATTACTTTAATTGAGCGACCAGTAGATTTTAAGTAAATCTTGGAAAATGGAATCCCCGTATGTCATCAACTCAACAAATTTTTCGTCCAATACAGATAATTTTTCGTTTATCTCCGTTGATGGCTGCGTTAACAGTTTTGATGTCCCCATTTACGGCGACTCAAGCAGATGAACTAAGTATAAATATAAAAGATGCACATCAATTATCCGCGCCAATCCAATTACCAAGTTATCGTTTTCATCAAGATCATGTGCTAGGCACATCTTTAGATGTTGTTGTCACAACGACCCAGCAACAAGATGCAGAAAAAGTTTTACAAGCAATTCAAACAGAAATTGCGAGGCTTGATCAGATTCTTTCTGTTTGGCGTGCTGATAGTGAAATCAGCCAATTAAATCGTGAGCAGCAAATTTCGGCTTCATCTGAGCTTTATGATGTTATCGCAGCTTGTGAACAGTGGCGCAGTGCAACGTGTGGCGGTTTTGATGCACGTTTGGGGCAATTGATCCAATTATGGGAAAATAGCAATCAAGTCCAACGCTTGGATGACAATACTCAAGAATCTTTATTGCGACAGTTACAGACGCAAAGTATTGAACTGAATCCTGTAACCAAGCAAATTAAAACAGCATCAGCTATTAAAATCGCCCCTGATGCTTACGCTAAAGGCTATGTGATTGACCGTGCTTTGTTAGCAGCTAAACAAGCAGTGCCACATTTACAAGGTATTCTGATTGATATTGGTGGCGATATGCGTGTATGGGGGCAATCACCTCAACAAGCGGGTTGGAAAGTTGGTGTACAAGACCCAAATGAACGTTTTGATAATGTTGCACCAACTCAGGTACTCAACCTGAAAGATCAAGCTGTAGCTTTTAGTGGTCAGGGCTATCGTGGGTTCGCAGATCAATCACATTTGTTAAATCCACATACAGGACAACCGATTCAAAACGTTGAACAATGTGTTGTGGTTGGACAATGTGCTGCTGATTCAGATGCTTTAGCAACAGCATTAACCGCAATGCCTGCGCATGAAGGGATGCAACTGATTGAACAACTCGTCGGTTATGAAGCTCAACTTGTTGCAACTGACGGCACACGTTATCAAAGTTCAGGCTGGTCATCATTATTAGATGCCAATCAACCTGCTCTAATGCGTCATGTTGCGGCGAATGGCGCAGCAACAGCTTGGCCAAAAGGCTACCAAGCTCAGTTAGAAGTGAATATTCCAAAGATCGCAGTAGATAACTACCGTGCACCTTATGTGTCAGTTTGGGTTACAGATAGCGATAAAAAGATTGTGCGTACACTGGCTGTCTGGGGTAAAGATGAGAAGTGGATTAACTCTAACTATGTTTGGTGGCGTCGATATGGTCGTCAAATGCCAAACTTAGATGCTGTTGCAAAACCTTCACGTCAACCAGGACAGTATAAGTTGGCTTGGGATGGTAAAGACGAAGCGGGTAAAATAGTGAATGCAGGTAAATATATTATCCATATTGAAACCTCGCGTGAGCATGGTGATCATTCTTATCAAACCATTGAATTGAATGTCACACCAAAAGCTGCAACACAAACGCTGCCCGCTCAAGCAGAAATTGGTACAGTTAAATTGAATTTCCAACGTGGTGCTTAATTTCTAGCATCACTCCATTTATGAGGCTAGTCCCTTGTATCAACGCCCTGATTTTTACCGCCATGCACGCTATGTGCATGGTTGGCTTTCTGCCTTTGCCTTTATCGTTTTGATCTTCTTTGCTGCTACAGGTTTATTTCTCAATAATCCTGATTGGTTTAAATCAAAAAATGAAGAGCAAACCACCACATTCACTTTACCGCCAACACTGGTTGCGTCTCTGCAAAAACAAGAGAATCCAAGCCAAAGTATTGTGGAATACGTTCGTTCGAAACAGCCTTTGATTGGTCGTTATAAAAGTAGTGAAGTGCTAGACGGTGAGGTCATGATTCGTCTCGAAAGCCCAGCAGGTTCAACAGACTTATGGGTGTTGCTCGACAATGGTGATGTTGAGATAACGCAGAAACCAGCCACCACTGTTTCATTATTGAATGATTTGCATCGTGGCAAAAACGTTGGAACAGCTTGGCATTGGTTAATTGATATTAGTGCGATCATCATTATTTTATTATCTTTGGCAGGTTATATTCTGTTCCTGACCATTAAAACCCGTTTAGTGACACATCTGCTTTTAACGGCATGTAGTTTATCGGCAATTATTTTGCTCATTTGGTCTGCCATTTAAGGGTGAAAGGATGACTCAAGCTGTACTGACGATTATTGTGATATTGGCAATATTATTGAGTCTCCATCTTTTTATAATCGTTTGGTTGGTATGGCAACAAGGTCATGCGAAGCAAAAAACGAATCAAGATCATCCTGCTTATTTAGTGGTGTATGCCAGTCAATCGGGGCATGCTGAATCTTGGGCAAATCACACCGCTGAACAATTGCGTTTAATTGATCATCGCACTGCAATTCGAAATATTCAAGAACTGAGTATTACTGATTTAACGCAACATCAATGTATTTTATGGGTGGTGAGTACCTATGGAGAAGGGGATGCACCTGATGCAGCCCAGTCATTTGTCCATAAAATTCTGTCCCAATCTTTAGATTTATCGCATTTGTCATTTTCAGTGCTTGCATTGGGTGATCAACGTTACTCGAATTTTTGTCAGTTTGGGAAAACACTAGAACAATGGTTATTGAAGCAACAAGCTCAAGCTCTATTTCCAACAGTTTGTGTGGATCAGCTCAATAGTCGTGATTTAGAACAATGGTTGCTTAGCTTGGAGCAGTTAACCACCACTCAATTTTCTGCGCTATCCATTGAAAAAGAGCGCGTGGAATTAAGATTTGCTCATCGCCAATGCCTGAATAAAGGCAGTATTGGGGAAGCAATTTATAAAATCCAATTGATTTCTGAACAAGATTTAGTTTGGTCATCAGGCGATATTTTAGAAATTCAATGTGAAAATAATACGATTGATATTCAGAATTTTTTAGTAGCACAACAGCAAGAAGATGCAGTGGATTTCATACCTCAACTGCGCCGCTTAAATTTAAGAAAATTACCACCTCGCGCATCACTTTCATTTGCTGAATGGATTACACAATTTGAATCCTTAGCTCAGCGTGAGTATTCGATTGCAAGCTTACCTGAAAACGGTTTAATTGAATTGGTGGTGAGACAGCAACAGACTGAATCAGGTTTAGGACTAGGCTCAGGTTGGTTGACAGTGGGGTTGGAGCAAGACCAATCGCTGCAAGCCAACATACGTCATAATCCAAGTTTTCACTTAGTTCATGATGATCGACCACTGATTTTAATTGGCAATGGTACGGGAATCGCAGGTCTAGTTGCACATTTACGCCAACGTGAGCATTGGGGATATAGACGGAATTGGTTGATTTTTGGTGAAAGACAGCAGCAGTTTGATCATTTGTACCAAACAGAGATTCGCTATTGGCAGCAGCATAGTTTTCTGGAGTATGTGGATTATGCTTTTTCACGTGATCAAGCTGAAAAAATCTATGTTCAAGATCGTCTAAGAAAACAATCGGTTCAATTACAAGCATGGATTGCACAAGGCGCAGCGATATATGTCTGTGGTAGTTTACAAGGCATGGCGAGCGGTGTTGATCAAGTTCTAAAAGAGATTCTAGGGTATGAACAGGTAGAACAGCTTAAGCAGCAACAGCGTTATCAACGCGATGTGTATTAAGACGTTTGATTAATCGGGTTGGGCTAAGACTAGTGCTTTGATCTTGTCAGCTTTTTCAAAATGATCAAGTCGATGTTCAATGATCCACCAATGGGGCAGCTTCCATTAAGTGTTCAGGATCACCATTTTTATTGGCAAAAAAGCATAGAAAGAAAGTCTGACGTTACTGCCTTTTTTTGCAATTTTTTCATCGCAGACCTGTAGGATTTTGGCTTTGAGTTCGGTTCTCATATTATCCTCTAAGCACTGATGAAAGTAGGATGAAGATCATAGTATTCCCAATATCGAAAATTTTCATAGTTAGATTTTTAATATCTATTTTGAAATCTAAAAAACCAGCTATTTTCATAACTGGCTTTTGTTAATGATGAATCAATTTAGCCTAGGCAGTAAAGTTAGAACTTTTTCTCAACAGAGAATTGGAAACTCGCCATACCTTGATTTGTTCTTGCTTGATATAAACTACCGTCAGATTGATTGGTCAGTCGTTCTTTATAATCTGTACTGAGTAGATTGTTGAGATTTAAACTTGCCGCCCAGCCACCAGTGAAACGCTTGGTTGCACTGAGGTCTAATCCAAAACGTTGATTGGTGGTTCGATCATAAGGTTGACCATCTAAACCACGCGTAAATTCAGGTGTATAGCTCACATTGATACTGGTAGAAAGCTGCCAAGGCTTAAAGTTATAAGATAACCCTGCACTTGCATTATATGGGGCAACATCGCTGACTAAACGCTCATTGTGCTGTTCATCTTCAACTTTTGCACGAATCGTTGATATTTGCCCATTCAGCATAAATGAATGACCTGCATCCGTTTGTTTCAGGGCATAACGTCCAGAAAGTTCAACACCATAGGTCGTTGCTTGATTTTGGTTTTGTGGACGTTCAACATAACGTGACCCTTCAAGCGCAATCACCTTTTCGATGTAATCTTTAATTTCGCGATGATATGCAGTTAAACTCATACCACCATTCGCTGAGTCATATGCCAGAGTTGATTCTACAGCGCTTGTTTTCTCTGGTTTTAAGGCAGGATTACCGCCGCGATCAGGATTATTCAATGAACCAGCATCGCTATCTGTAGAAACAGTGACATTCGGAATTAGACGATCAGTTTTTGGACTGTTAAATGCTTGGCTCAGGTTGGTTTGAATCGACCATTGTTCGGTTAGATCAAAACGATAAGCAAGTACAGGGCTAAGATGTTGGTCCTGATAATCAACTAGACCAGAGCGATTTAACCATTCTTGGCGCGCGCCCAACGTAATGGTTTGTCGATCTGTAAAACGCCAGCTTCCCTCGGCATATAAAGCATAACGTTGCTCATCTAAACGATTGCTCACATTACTGTCTAAATTACTACTCCGTGTATCAACACCAAATTTGATTTGACGAGTCGGATCTAATTTGCGCATCCCATCATAAGCGAGGCCATATTCATGAATGGTTTCATCGGTATAAATGGTATTTTGAGGTGAACGGGTGAGTTGAGTTTCGGTTTGACGTTCAACGGATAGCCGAATCTTATCGCTTAAGTCTTTGTCTTTTCGTTCATAACGTGTATTTAGACGAATGCTATCATTTTTATCATCTTGCGTTTGATTGGCTGAATAACCATCCATTTTGATGTTGCGATAGAATAATTCGGCAATCAATTTTTGTTGATCATCGAGATCGTATTGCAAGCGAGGTGAAAACATTTGCATGCTTCGATTGACCGTGCGCGATTGTTCACGTGTACCCGCTGATGTTTCTGTTTTGGTTAGGGAGGTGTTATCAACCCACATTTGATTTGCAGAAACACTATATGACCATTGATTTTCACGACCGTCAGCTTGTAGGCTGATTTTTTGTTCGCTCTTTGATTGTTTCTCAGAATCCTCATACTTACCATAACCTACTTTTATCGAGCCACTGATACGACTATCGAGAGGTTCTTTCAAAATAATGTTGATAACAGCTGATGACGCAACAGACGCTTGAGCAACACTTGGCTGCTTCACGACTTCAATTCGTTCAATCATTTCAGGGGTAATCGTGTCAATAATAGACATCCCACCACGTGGTCCACCTTGCACAGGTTCACCATTGATAAGGAATGTTGGACCAGCTCCACCACGGAAACGCATCCCAGAAGTGCCGCCACCACCGCGTGGACCTTGTCCAGGTGTCGGAAGTTGAAATCCAGCAGCTCTACGTAATGCATCCATCACGGATTGATCGCCGTACTGTAGCATTTCATCACGGGTGATAATGGTTTTAGGTACAGCACTTATATCATCATCTTTTGGTTTCTGTGGCTCTGCCGATGCTTTAAACGATAGGGTAGGTAAAACTTGCGTTGCTGTTTCTGTAGGTGTTGTTATGTTGCTATCAGCGGCGAAAACTGAAGTGCTGATACTCAGTAATGCCGAGCTAAGTACACTCAATTTCCCAGAATAGAGTGGATATTTCATTCAAGTACCCCAAAAGAAAGATCAAATTATTTTGTGTAGCCTAATGTAAAATTGTGTAGAAAAATGGAATTTAGCTTAAATAAGCCTCAGATTTAAAAAAATTTTTTAATTATTTATGCGCTATTAAAGAGCATGATTTCGTAAAAATTGACTGCTTAATAAGCTATGAGAAAGAAATTATGCAAAATATGGTAAAAATAAGAATTATTTTCATTAATATTGTATTGTTTTTTATATTTTAAGTTTTTCTTAATATTTGTCTGATTTTTTGTTTGGAATTTTTATGACATCTCGATATGTTACGCTCTCTCACAAGCCTATTTTTAGATTTAGTGCATTAAGCTTAATGCTCTTACAAGCGCAGTACCTACTTGCCAACGAAAACAATATTCAGGCTGCGGTTATGCCAACGATTAAAATTGAAGCAATGAGTGAGCTTGATCCAATTAAAAGCTATATTGATTATGATCAAGCCAGCGTGACTCGAAATGGGCTAAAGAAAAAAGATATTCCTCAAACGATTGATACCATTGATGTTCAGAAATATAAAATCTATGGTGCAAATGATTTAAGTGTGATGTTACAGGGAACACCAGGGATATCAACGAGCTATGACATGCGTGGTGATGGCATCAACTTGCGCGGATTTAATGCAGATACTGGCGATATCTATCGTGATGGTGTCCGTGAAAGTGGTCAAGTTCGCCGTAGTACTGCCAATATTGAGCGCATTGAAATATTGAAGGGTCCAGCATCAGTCTAAAGGGATAGAGTTTAGTTTTATTGGACGTGCTTTAGATAACTTGTTTGTACGGGGAGGCTATAGCTATATGAATACAGAGATTTCTAAAGACAATAAAGCGGCCAATGTTGGTAAAGTACTCAATAATACTCCACGCCATACTGGAAACTTATTTATACGCTATTTACCAGTCGAGAAGATCTATGGTGAAATTGGCGCAACTTATGTTGGTGATGCGAAGATATATTCCAATGGCAATTTAGATAATACGCCTATCGATTTTCAAGGATTCACGCGTTTAGATGCTGCAATTGGTTATAACGCTGATCCTTGGAACGTTACGCTTGCTGTAAATAACCTAACCAATAAAGACTATTGGCGCTCAGAGTCAATGCCTGGAACACCACGTAATGTTCTAGTTCGATGAAATTATCAGTTTTAAACTTGTTTAAATCGCATATGAGTAAAAGCGTCTTTAGTTAAACTAAAGACGCTTTTTTATTTGATTTTTGATAATAATCCATCTTTAATTTTAACAAATGTTATAAAAAATGCTTAAATTTCAAGCTATCTAATTGAATTATATAAAATGCAATTGCATTAAGAATATAAATAATTTAAGATTTATTTGGATGAAAAATATACAAAATCAATTCATAAACAATCATATAATTGTTATTTATTTCTAATTTTGATTATTTAATGTTAATTAATTATCTTTTTTGTTTATTATTGTTAATATTCAAGAAAAGCATACAATAGAGATAATAATGAAGAAATTCCTTCCATTGCTTGTTGTTTGTTCGATTGTTGTTTTAGGTTACGCTGCATATGTAGATGCCCAAGATAAAAGACGCCAAGAGCTTACGAAAATTGTAAATGATGCGGAACACAGTTTGCATATGATCCAGAATAATCCTAATTATATCAAGCATACACATTTGTCATCGTATAAGAACGATCAATAGTCATTGATATTAATCAATAATTATTGCAATTCAGTGTATGTGTCTTTCTAAAATGTATGATAACTAGGCTTTTTTTTGATTTGAAGCCATCAAGTTTTGCTTAAAATCTGTTAAAATATTTACCATTGAATAAAAAGCTGCATCTTGTTATGCAGCTTTTTACATTTTGATAGCGGGTCAGATTTATACATCTTGTTGGTGTCACAAGCATTCGGCTGGCATAGAGATTGCTTTGTCGTTGTGTATGCCATTTCGCAAATTCAAAAAAGATTGAAATGCAAGTGTATAGATTTCAATTCCTAAGATCTCAGATTTTAACAGGTGCTATGTTATGACAACGCCTAATGCTTCGGTTGGTGTTTTAGAACGCTTATTTAAATTAAGTGAGAACAAAACCAACTTCAGAACAGAAGTTCTAGCGGGTGTAACTACATTTTTGACGATGTGTTACATCATTATTGTAAACCCACTTATTCTTTCCGAAACTGGAATGGATCATGGTGCCGTGTTTGTTGCAACCTGTTTAGCTGCTGCTATTGGTTGCTTGGTAATGGGGATTGTTGCCAATTATCCAATCGCACTTGCACCGGGGATGGGTCTAAATGCCTATTTTACCTATTCGGTCTGTTTAGGCATGGGTGTACCTTGGCAGACGGCGCTTGCGGCTGTTTTTGTATCAGGTTTAATCTTTTTGGCAATCAGCTTTTTTAAAATTCGTGAAGCGATTGTCAATGCCATTCCTATGTCGCTTAAATTTGCGATTGGCGGGGGTATTGGTTTATTTCTTGCCCTCATTGCGCTTAAAAATGCAGGCATCATTGTAGACAATCCAGCGACTTTGGTTGGTCTGGGAAATATCAAGCAACCTACGGTTTTACTGGCTTTATTTGGCTTTTTAATGATTGTGGTTTTACACCAGTTAAAAGTTCGTGGTGCGATCATCATTAGTATTCTTGCTGTGACTGGAATAGCGACAGCTTTAGGCTTAAATGAATTTAAAGGTGTTGTTGGACAAATTCCATCGATTGCACCCACCTTTATGCAAATGGACTTTGAAGGTTTATTCACTGCAAGTATGGTTGGTGTGATTTTTGTCTTCTTTATTGTCGATTTATTTGATAGTACAGGGACTTTAGTTGGTGTATCGCACCGTGCAGGTTTACTACAAGATGGTAAGTTACCTCGTTTGAAGAAAGCGTTGTTTGCTGATTCAACAGCAATTGTTGCAGGCGCAGCATTAGGTACATCTTCAACCACACCTTATATCGAATCTGCATCTGGCGTTGCTGCGGGTGGTCGTACAGGTTTGACTGCCGTTGTCGTTGCATTCTTATTTATTGGCTGCTTATTCTTGGCACCATTAGCTCAATCTGTTCCAAGTTTTGCAACAGCTCCTGCATTATTATTTATCGGTGTGTTGATGATTCAAGGAATCACACATATTGATTGGGATGATATTACAGAAGCAGTACCTGCATTTTTAACGATTGTATTTATGCCATTTACGTATTCAATTGCGGATGGTATTGCAATGGGCTTTATTAGTTATGCATTAGTCAAATTATTTACGGGCAAAGCAAAAACAGTTCCTTACATGGTTTGGATTATTGCTGCACTGTGGGTATTTAAATTTATTGCATTTGGTGGTTAAGCCATTTAAAAGTTATTGATAAAACCTTTAGAGGGTGTACCGAACAGGCAACACCCTTTTTTATTTAAACGTGGAGTTAATATGAATCAAATCGAGCTGATTCGTGCTTTACCCAAAGCCGAATTGCATGTGCATATTGAAGGGACTTTTGAACCAGAACTGATGTTTGCAATTGCACAGCGTAATCAGATTCAGATTCCGTATCAATCAGTTGAGGAAGTAAAGCAAGCCTACAACTTCCATAATCTTCAATCATTTCTTGATATCTATTATGCTGGTGCGAACGTGCTGGTGCATGAACAAGATTTTTATGATCTAGCTTGGGCATATTTCGAGAAATGTGCTGAAGATCGTGTCGTGCATACAGAGATGTTCTTCGACCCACAAACACATACTGAGCGTGGGGTTGAATTTGCAACGGTACTGGCAGGTTTAAAGCGTGCTTGTAAAGATGCTCAAGAAAAATTAGGGATTAGTTCTCAATTGATCATGTGCTTCTTGCGTCATTTAAGTGAAGAAAAAGCATTTGAAACACTTGAGCAAGCCTTGCCATTTAAAGATGACATTATTGCAATTGGTTTAGATTCAAGCGAAGTAGGGCATCCTCCTTCGAAATTTGAACGTGTTTTTGCTAAAGCACGTGAAGCAGGTTTCTTGATTGTGGCACATGCAGGTGAAGAAGGCCCACCAGAATATATCTGGGAAGCTTTGGATTTACTCAAAGTAAACCGTATTGATCATGGTGTTCGCTCAGAAGAAGATGAGCAGTTAATGGTACGTTTAATCGCAGAAAAAATGCCATTAACAGTTTGCCCTTTAAGTAATTTAAAGCTTTGTGTTGTCAATGACATGGGCGAGCATAACATCCGCCGTTTATTACAAAAAGGTGTGCATGTTACTGTAAACTCGGATGATCCTTCATATTTCGGTGGTTATATGAATGATAACTTTGTAGCAATTCAGCAGGCTTTAGATTTATCGAATGATGAGCTTAAGCAACTTGCAATTAACTCTTTTGAGGCATCCTTTATTTCTGATGATGAGAAACAGAAATGGATTGCAGAAGTAAAAAAGATTTAAATGTAAAAAAACCGCGTTAAGCGGTTTTTTTTATGTGTCAGGATTTATTTAGGTTGGCGCAACATACTCAATAAGACATTATCTTTATCAATGATGTGATGTTTTATTGCTGCTAAAGCATGACCAACAATAAGTAAACCTGCAAACCAAGAAAGATAAATGTGTAACGGTTTCACTATTTCAAGCAGGTCAGGATTATCTTGAACTAGGCGAGGAATTTCAAATAAATATAAAACAGGAGCTGGATGTCCAGCACTCCAGCTAAATAAACAGCCAGTAATTGGTAGCGCAAGTAGCATGAGATACAGTAAGAAATGGCCGATATGAGCCAAAGTCTTCATCATAGGTGACATGGTGTTTGGTAGTTTAGGGACTGGGTGGGTATAACGCCAAAAAATTCGAATCACAACCAGAAAGATAATGGTGGTGGCTATATTTTTATGTAGTGTAATAACATTGCCTTTGAAGCTTCCATCAACGTCATAGCTGAGAAAATTCCCACTGTAAAAGCCGATCAGCCAAGCTGTGATAAAAATAGCCGCCATCAGCCAGTGTAAAATTTGCGCTGTGCGAGTGTAATATTGTGCTGAGGTTGACATCGCAACATCCTAGCGGTGAATATGAGTTTTACGATTTTAAATAGCTCATTTTTCTTCATATACAGTGTATATGTAACAGAGCGTTTTACGTGTAGAGCAGTAAGTAAAATGCAACTTGATTGTTATATTATGTAAAGAATCTACACAGTCATTTCTTTCAAGTCATCCTTTAGGCACAATACGTGTGCTAAAATTTTGGATACAGGTTTGAGTTCGTGAAAAAATTATTCTTTATCGTACCTATGTTATTTGCTTTAAATGGGTGTGTTGCGCCAAATACTAATAATTCCACTGCAACAACATCTCAGCAGCTAGGTATGGCTGCATTAAAAATTGCTGTGAATGCAAAATGTATTAATGAGATCAATACATTACCAGCATGGAAAACAGCGACACGTTTAATGACATCTGAGCAACGTGAAAACATTCAAACGAATGTATGTGGATGTGTTAGTGAAAAAGCACCAAATAGTGTAACGACTGTTGAATTGGCCACAGCTGCGATTGATCCTACAGCGCGTGCAACGATTGTGAATCAAGTTGTTTCTAAAACAGTAAATGCCTGTGTCGCAGAAGTGTTGAAGAAATAATTCTGATGAAATACGCTAAGCAGAGCTAAGTTTGACTTGGTTCTGCTTTTTTACATGAAATTGATATGGTCTTGTAATTGAAGATCGTGTTAATAGACTTATATGATTAAATTATAAAAAATACCTACATTTAGAATAGGTTTTGTATGAATAAGAACAATTTTTTTATTCTTTTCTCTTTCTTTACCTTATTTGCAGGTGTTGACAAAGTGCTGAACCAACTAAACTGAAAATGGGTACGTCAGCAATACAATGTGCAGCACAAACCAAGTGTACTCATGATATCGATGATTTCGCGGCTTAGAAAGTTGCAAGTAAATTAATGACCAAGAACCAAAAACAACAGAAGAAAAAGCAAATTTGTAAATGTGTTGGTAAAAATACACCTACTGTATTATCTCCATCAGAGCTTGCTTTAGCGGCAGTTGATTCAAAAGCTAGAACAGCCTTAACAGGCGTTGCTGTCGCAAAAACGATGAACGCTTGCGTATCAGAAGTGATAAAATACAACAGTTTAAATAGGTTGTAATTAGTTGCTCTGAAGCAGCTAATCTTTGTGAGTAATATCATGTTTGTTGCTGGTGTAGATGAGGCAGGGCGTGGGCCTTTGGTCGGTTCAGTTGTTGCTGCTGCGGTAATTTTAGATCCCAATAATCCGATTGATGGTTTAAATGATTCTAAAAAATTAACTGAAAAGAAACGTGAAAAACTTTTCTTAGAAATTCAAGAGAAGGCCTTAGCTTGGTCAATTGCAGAAGCTTCCCACTCAGAAATTGACGAAATTAATATTTTACAGGCAACTTTTTTAGCCATGCGTCGTGCTGTAGATACCTTAAACATTCAGCCTGAAAAAGTGATTGTTGATGGCAACCAAATTCCGAAAGGAATTGAAATATTGTGTGAGGCGATTGTTGGTGGGGATGCAAGTCATGCGGAGATTAGCGCAGCAAGTATCTTGGCTAAAGTAACACGTGACCGCCAAATGCATGAACTAGATCAGCAGTATCCTAATTACGGTTTTGCAAAACATAAAGGCTATCCAACCAAAGCGCATTTTGAAGCAATTGCAGCGTATGGCGTGATTGATCAACATCGTCGTAGTTATGCGCCAGTAAAAAAAGCACTGGGTTTATAAATATATAAATGAGTATCCATAAACAATTAAAGCGACTAATAATTAGTCGCTTTAATTGTTAGAGAAGAATTCTGTACATTAACGATTGAAGTTATTATGTCGAGTAAAATCGTTATTATCTTCTTCAAAAGAAAGTTGATAATCTTGATCAAGATGTTGTAAATGCTCATGCATAGCACGTTCATGTTGGATACGTTGGTAAATTTCCTCACGATGCACTGAAACTTCTTTTGGAGCATTTACACCAATACGCACCTGATTACCTTTTACGCCAAGCACAGTAACACTGACTTGATCCCCAATCATTAATGTTTCTCCGACACGACGGGTCAGAATCAGCATGTTTATCTCCTTGCTAAACGCTTAAACTTGCGACAGGGAATTCATTATTTGAAAGCACAGCCTTAATATACAGAAAATTTTAACAGAAATATGTAAAAAACAGCTTTTTTTCGTAAGTTCTGTCGAGTTCTTCTGAAAAACCTCACAACTTAATATAGCAGAGCCACTGTAATAAAAACTATAGTGGCTCTGTATTTTTTACCATTTACTTGAAAGTAAATATGTTTATTGTGCTATGAATTAAGCACGTGCACTGCTTTCGCCATGTTCACGGTCTAAACCAAAAGCAGTATGTAGGCAACGTACAGCAAGCTCTAAGTAGTTTTCTTCAATGATGACAGAAATCTTAATTTCTGAAGTAGAAATCATGAGGATATTAATGCTTTCATCTGCAAGAGCTGTAAACATTTTGCTTGCTACACCAGCATGTGAGCGCATACCTACACCAACAATAGACACTTTTACGATGTCATCGCGAGTGACAACTTCACAGCCTTCAATGCTGCTTGCTGTTTGGTCCAAGATTGCTTTAGCTTTAGCAAGATCATTGCGATTTACAGTAAAAGTAAAATCAGTAGTACCATCTTCTTCAACATTTTGGATAATCATATCCACTTCAATGTTAGCATCACTAATCGGGGATAAGATTTTAGAGGCAATGCCCGGTTCATCTGGAACACCCAAAATCGTTAATTTTGCTTCGTCACGGTTAAATGCAATGCCTGCAATAATTGGTTGTTCCATGTCGTCTTCTGCCTCAGTCGTGATTAATGTGCCTACGTTTTGTTTGAAATCTTCATCAAATGCGCCGTCATTGTCATTATCAAAGCTTGATAATACACGTAATGGAACTTGATATTTGCCTGCGAATTCAACCGAACGAATTTGTAAAACTTTTGAACCTAAAGATGCCATTTCAAGCATTTCTTCAAAAGAGATACGGTCAACTTTTTTCGCTTTAGGTGCAACACGAGGATCAGTGGTATAAACACCATCCACATCTGTGTAAATTTGGCATTCATCTGCTTTTAATGCAGCTGCAAGAGCTACACCAGAAGTATCTGAGCCGCCACGACCTAATGTTGTAATATTTCCTTCAGCATCAAAGCCTTGGAAACCTGCGACAACAATCACACGACCAGCATCTAAATCAGCTGTCATGACATCGGTATCAATAGATTCGATACGCGCTTTGGTAAACGCGCTGTCAGTTTTAATACCAACTTGACGTCCAGTGTATGATTTAGCTTCTACACCAATTGAATTCAGTGCCATAGCTAACATGGAAATCGTTACTTGCTCACCCGTAGACACCATTTGATCAAGTTCACGTGGGTTAGGGGTGCTAGTAATGGCTTTAGCAAGCGCAAGTAAGCGGTTGGTTTCACCACTCATTGCCGATACAACCACGACCACTTTGTGACCGTGATCATGCCAACGCTTGACACGATGAGCAACATTTAAAATGCGCTCAGGAGTACCCATAGAGGTACCGCCATATTTTTGAACGATTAATGCCATAGTTGTTCCATATAAGCCATGACCCTGAGAGGCATCAGGGTCAGTTACACAAAAGTGAAGTTGTTATTATTGCTCAAGCCAAGCAGGCAATGCTGCGATTACTTGATCAAACTTCTCGTTAAGTGGCGCGCCACCTTGTGCTAAGTCAGGTTTACCACCACCTTTGCCACCAAGCTCTTGAGCTAAATGTTTGATGATGTCACCTGCTTTTAGAGTTGCAGCGTATTGTTTAGCGACGGAGGCGATTAAACTCACTTTATCACCATCAACACCAGCTAAAATAATGACTGCATCTTCCAATTTTGATTTTACGCTGTCATGAAGATTGCGTAATGATTTGGCATCTAAACCTTTTACTGATGTGATAAGCGTTTGACGACCAGCAATTTCTTTGACTTGATCTAATAAATCAGCTGCTTGGAAGCTGGCTAATTTTTGATTCAATTGTTCAATTTGCTTTTGCAGACTTGATGCTGTTTCAACAATTGATTCAACTTTTTCTACAGTTTGATCTTTTTGCGCTTTCAATAAAGCATTGATCGTCTGAATATCAGCTTCAGCTTTTTGAACAACTTCAAGTGCTTTGGTACCCGTTACGGCTTCGATACGGCGAACACCAGCTGCTACACCACCTTCAGAAGTGATTTTGAATAAACCAATATCACCTGTGCGCTTAACATGAATACCACCACAAAGCTCGATAGAGAAGTTTTTCTCTTCAATAATAGAACCCATAGAAAGTACGCGAACTTCTTCACCATACTTTTCACCGAACAGCATCATCGCACCTTTCGCTTTCGCTGATTCAATATCAAGTAATTCAGTGCTTACTGTCGTATTGGCAATCACTTCAGCATTGACCAAACGCTCAATCTGTTGCAATTGTTCAAATGAAACAGGTTGGTCATTAGCAAAGTCGAAACGCAAAATATCACTTGCAACCAAAGAACCTTTCTGTTGAACATGTTCACCCAGAATTTGACGTAAAGCGGCATGTAGAAGGTGAGTTGCAGAGTGGTTGCGTGCTGTTGCTGCACGAATATCCGCTTTAACCGTTGCTTCAACATTTTGAGTTGCTTTGAGGCTACCCATAGTGACGATACCTTGGTGTACAAAAGCACCACCAGATTTTTTAGTATCTTGTACTTCAAAAATACCTGTATCGTTCTTGAAGATACCAGTGTCACCAATCTGACCACCACTTTCTGCATAGAAAGGGGTTTGGTTCAATACGATCAGTGCTTCATCGCCTTCGTTGATTTCATCAACTTGAACGCCATCTTTATAGATCGCAACAATTTGACCTTGACCTTGAGTTGCATCATAACCGTCAAATTGAGTTTCGCCTTCAACTTTTACAATGCTGTTATAATCAACTGCAAACTTACCAGCATCACGTGCACGTTGACGCTGAGCAGCCATTTCAACTTCGAAGCCAGCTTCGTCAATTGTAAGATCACGTTCACGCGCGATATCAGCAGTTAAGTCAGTCGGGAAACCGTAAGTATCGTAAAGTTTAAATACAGTTTCACCAGCAATCACATTGCCTTTTAGCTGAGCCAATTCACCTTCAAGTAATTTCAAGCCTTGTTCAAGTGTTTTCGCAAATTGCTCTTCTTCTTTCAGCAGTTGCGCTTCAATGCGTGCCTGTTGTGCCGCAAGTTCAGGATATGCTTCACCCATGACTTCAATCAGCGGTTGCAACATCTTGTAGAAGAATGAACCAGTCGCACCGAGCTTGTTACCATGACGCACTGCACGACGAATGATACGACGCAACACATAACCACGACCTTCATTTGAAGGATTAACACCGTCAGCAATCAAGAATGAGCATGAACGTGCATGATCTGCAATCACTTTTAAAGAAGCTGGGTATTCAACTGGTTTATTTTGAGCTTTCGCTTCAGCTTCAATTGCAGTGGTATCCAAACCAATGATTTCAGCAGCAGCTTTTAACAGGTGCTGGAACAGATCAATTTCATAGTTTGAATTGACATGTTGCAGAACTGCAGAAATACGCTCCAAGCCCATACCTGTATCTACAGAAGGTGCTGGAAGAGGGTGCATTACACCATCCGCAGTACGGTTAAACTGCATGAAAACGTTGTTCCAGATTTCGATGAAACGGTCGCCATCTTCTTCAGGTGAGCCTGGTAAGCCACCCCAGATATGATCACCATGATCATAGAAAATTTCAGAACACGGACCACAAGGACCTGTATCACCCATTGCCCAGAAATTATCAGATGCGTATTTTCCGCCTTTGTTATCGCCAATACGAATGATACGTTCAGCATCGATTCCGATTTCTTTGTTCCAGATATCAAATGCTTCATCATCGGTATGATAAACCGTGACATATAAACGATCTTTCGGTAAGCCTAACCACTGTTCGCTGGTTAAAAATTCCCAAGCAAATTTCAGTGCATTTTCTTTAAAATAATCACCGAAAGAAAAGTTACCTAACATTTCAAAGAAAGTGTGATGACGTGCGGTATAACCTACATTGTCGAGGTCATTGTGTTTGCCGCCTGCACGTACACATTTTTGAGATGAAACAGCACGAACATAATCACGCTTTTCTAAACCTAAGAAACAATCTTTAAACTGGTTCATACCAGCATTGGTAAACAGTAAAGTTGGGTCGTTGGCAGGAACGAGAGAACTCGAAGCAACACGTGTATGCCCTTGCGATTCGAAGTAACGCAAAAATGCTTCACGGATTTCAGCGGATGTCATAAAACGAGTACTCACAACCAAGCGTCCATAATTTTTAAAAGTGCTAAATTATAACGGAAAATATGATCCCAACCAACGATTTTACAAGCAATATCATAAAAACTGTGTTTAAACTAAAAATCTATATTCAATAGCGCTGTTCATGTTTTACCATATAGCATAGAAAAGATGATGTTTTGATGAAAGGGCTCTGCATGCAACGTATCGCTATCAATGGATTTGGTCGAATTGGTCGAAATGTATTACGTGCGTGGTTTGAGAGTCCAAAACAATTTCAATTTGATATCGTTGCTATCAACGACATTGCCGATGTGCAGACTTTGGTACATTTGTTTAAATACGATACCACGCATGGACGTTTTGCAGGTCAAGTTGAAATTCAGATTGAAAATGAACAGATATTTTTAAATATTCAGTCCCATCAACGACAATTAAAATTACAGGTATTTAAACAGGCTCAACCTGAATTACTCCTTTGGGCAGATTTAAAAATAGATGTTGTATTGGAATGTACAGGTCTATTCCGTTCACGTGCTGATGCAACTCGGCATGTCGAAGCAGGGGCAAAGCGCGTGATTATTGGGGCTGCACCTTTTGATTCGGTCGATGCTGCAATTGTCTATGGTGTCAATCACAATGATGTGAAAGTAACTGATCAAATTATTTCCAGTGTGTCCTGTACTACACAGGCATTAGTACCGTTGGTCAAAATTATTGATGATGCCTTTGGCATTGAAACGGCATTGATGACGGAAATTCATGCAGTGACTGCGGATCAGTCAGTATTGGATCATGCCCATCGTGATTTGCGCCGTGCCCGTGCATCAGGACAAAATATTATTCCAACCACATCGAGTGCATTAGGGGCATTAAAACAAGTCATGCCAAAAATGGAAGGTCGAATTGATGGTTATTCGATTCGTGTACCGACCATTAATGTCGCAGCAATTGATTTAACTTTTGTTTCGCATTCACCAATTACAGTACACAAAGTCAATGAGGTTTTGAGTAAAGCAGCTCAATATGATTATGCGCAGATCATGCAAGTGACAGATGAAGATTTGGTTTCAAGTGATTTTAATCATTCGCCCTATTCTTTAATCGTCGATTTAACTCAAACCATGGTGGTGGGTCATCAAGCTAAAGTGTTTGCATGGTATGATAATGAGTGGGGATATGCGAATCGACTACTTGATTTGTGTGAATCTTTTTGTAATTAAATAGATCGTATATTAAAAAGAAAATTTGAGGATGAAATTATGACATTGATGTTGATTTGGGGTTTTCTGATTGTTTTATTGATGGCTGTTGCTTTTTTATTTTGGTTTCAGTTTAAAACGTCAACTGTACAAAGCCAAGATATTTATGTTGCGCAATTAGAAGAAAAAGTAGTGCATTTAGAGTTGCATCTAAAAAAGAGTCTGGAAATTATGCAGGATCTCGCTAAGAAAATGCATGTACAACAAGAAGTGTTAGATAAAACTGTTGCCAATATTGCTGCATTAGAAAAACAAAATGTTGAGTTGGTGAATGTCTTGGAGATTGTGGTTAAAGGTGGGAAGAATGTGTCATAAATGGGTATTCCTCAAATGGGGAATTGATAGTTTTTTTAATTAAATATTTGTTTTTAAAAATATTTTTATACAAATTTAAAACAAGAAAAGACTCTATATAGAATTGTAAAATTTATGCAAAACAATGATTAATTTTTGTTGGATGGTTAAATATTTTTTAATTATTATTTTGACTGAAAACTAACTTGAAGTGTGTTTTGGCTGTTGCTTATTATAAATCGTGCTTCACAAAGCATTGATCACTAAATACATAAGGATAATTGATAATGAAAAAAAAATAGTTTTAAAACGTACAGCAATTTGCTCAGCTTTATTTAGTGCGATTGTAATGGTCACAGGTTGTAATGATGATAATAGTTCAAATGACAATAATGGTGGGCAACAGCAAACAACGACTGAAAAATTGACAGGGACTGTTGCAACTGGAGCTGCTCTGGCTGGTGCGAATATTGAAGTGGTCAATAAAAATGGCACAACTAAATCAGTTGTTGCGGGGGCAGATGGTAAATTCAGTCTCGATGTTGAAAAGGGAGCACCTTATTTATTAAAGGCAACTAAAGGTACTGGTGAATCCCAAGTTACCCTATATTCTTATGCTTCGGCTGCTGGTAATGTCAATGTAACCCAATTAACCACACAGGCAATTTTGGCTGCCAACAAAGCGGATGAAAAACGTGATTACAACTCATTGGCAGAAATTTATACCAATTGGGCAAAACTGGCTAAAGACAGTACTAGTGATGAAATAAATGCTGCTATTGATAAAGCCGCAAAAGAAGTTGTTGCGAACTTAAAGACCGTATTTGATGCAAATATAGATACGAGTAAAGGTTATCCAAACATTTTTAAAACTGCGTTTAATGCAGATTCTACTGGTCTGGACAAGGTTCTGGATCAAGTTAAGATTAATGGTTTGAATAGTAAATGTACGGGTATTGGTAGCACATATACTTGTAATGTGCAGTATGTCGTCAATGGGCAAAACTTTGCATGGAATTATAGTAGACTTCCGTCATAAATCAAAAAACGTACAATTTATTTGATCTTAAATTAATCAGCAAAATTATTTAATTCAAGAG
>NZ_JANHGP010000052.1:0-42046 GCF_024494585.1 Acinetobacter sp. 5862 | reverse complement strand
CCATTAGAGAAATTTGCTCAGCTTGTTGATTATCATAAGACTTTTCAAACTGTCGCACCTCATGTTTGAATTCGCCCCATTTAAAATTAAAAGATCAAAAATAACACCAAAATTATGGAGAAAACTAAAATGCAGACTTTATCTTACGATATTGAAATTAAGGCTTCGAAGCAAAAAGTGTGGGAAATATTATGGCAAAAAGAAAGTTACCAAGCTTGGACCCAATTTTTTCTTGCAACTCGACCATACGATCAGACTAAAAAGTAGGCGGTAAAACCTATTTCTATGATGATAAGGGGGTGGCATGATTTCAACAATCGAACGTTTAGATGAGCCGAATGTGATTATTTTTAAACATATCGGGATGATTCAAGATGGAGAGGAAGATACTGAAAGTGACGATGTAAAATCTTGGGCAGGTGCATTAGAAAAGTACATGTTATTTGATTCTGATGACGTTACTCAACTCTATGTAGAAGTGGATATTCAACCCGAATATATTGAAATGATGAATCAAGGATTTGAAAAAGGGTTAGCTTTGATTAAACAACTCGCTGAGCAATAGAAATCATTTTAAGTACATATTTATTGCAAGATAAAAGTATTATTTTCGCTTTGAAATTGATAAATCTTTGCTTTTTTCACGATTGTGTGACTGAAATGGTGCGAAAATGGGCTTTGATCTGCTATTCTATGCCACTTCAATTTTACTTAAATCGAGGCAGAGATGACGCAACAAAACGCTCAATCGACTTCTGAACAAACACTTTCCGAAAACGATTTAATCGCACAGCGTCATGCCAAGTTAAAGCAAATCCAAGAGACTGCTAAACAAAGCGGTAAAAGTCCTTGGCCGAATACCTTTAAACGTGAGCACTATACAGGTGACTTACAGGAACAATTTAAAGATCAAGATAAAGCACAAATCGAAGGTGCTGAAAAAGTTTATGTAAAAGTCGCGGGTCGTGTCATGTTGAACCGTGGGTCATTTATTGTGATCCAAGATATGACAGGTCGTATCCAACTTTATGTAGATCGTAAAGGTTTGCCAGCAGACGTTTTAGAAACGATTAAAAGCTTAGATCTTGGCGATATTATTGCCGCTGAAGGTTATATCGGACGTTCTGGCAAAGGTGACTTATATGTACACCTTGAAGGATTTGAATTATTAACCAAATCACTTCGTCCGCTTCCAGATAAATTCCACGGTTTAACGGACACAGAAGCGAAATATCGCAAGCGTTATTTAGATTTGATCGTCAACGAAGAAACACGTAAGACTTTTGAAATTCGTGCCAAAGTGGTTGCAGGTATTCGTGCGTTCTTAACCAATGAACGTTTCATGGAAGTTGAAACACCAATGATGCATGTGATCCCGGGTGGTGCATCTGCAAAACCATTCGTAACACATCATAATGCATTGGATATGGAACTCTATTTGCGTATCGCGCCAGAGCTCTATTTAAAGCGCCTTGTAGTGGGTGGTTTTGAGCGTGTGTTTGAAATTAACCGTAACTTCCGTAATGAAGGGGTGTCAACACGTCATAACCCTGAATTTACCATGATCGAGTTTTATCAAGCCTACGCTGATTATAAAGACTTGATGGCATTGACTGAAAACATGCTTGAGAAATTGGCAGTCGACATTTTAGGTTCTACCGATGTGCCTTATGGTGATGAGGTGTATAGCTTCAAAGGTCCATTCAAGAAAATATCAATGTTTGACGCCATTCTTGAGCACAATCCAGACTTTACGCCAGAAAATGTAAATGATCGTGAGTTCTTGGCTAAATTTACTCAAGATGTGTTGAAAGAAAAAGTGAAGCCTGGTTTCGGTTTAGGCAAATTACAAACAATCGTGTTTGAAGAAACTGTTGAAACTAAACTTCGTCAACCAACATTCATTACAGAGTATCCAGCTGAAACCTCACCACTCGCTCGTCGTAATGATGATAATCCACACATTACCGATCGTTTTGAGTTCTTTATTGGTGGTCGTGAGTTAGCCAATGGTTTCTCTGAGTTAAACGATCCGATCGATCAAGCGGAACGTTTCCAAGCACAGGTTGAAGAAAAAGATGCTGGTGATGATGAAGCGATGCATTATGATGCAGACTTCATTGAAGCATTAGAATATGGTTTGCCACCTACAGCAGGTGAAGGAATTGGTATTGATCGTTTGGTTATGCTATTTGCCAATGCACCAAGTATTCGTGATGTATTGTTATTCCCACACATGCGCCGTAAAGATTAATTACTCACTTATTATTAATAAAAGGCCACTTTAAAAGTGGCTTTTTATTTTGTTGGTTAAGAAATGTAATTGTTTGGTTTGATGATTGAAAAAAAAGCATAAAAAAACGATGATGTGCTAATGAATAAATTTGAGAACAGTTAAGGTATGTTTGTAAAAAAATCGCTTTATATCGCATTATTTTCGGCTATTTCAGCTGCTACTTTCGCACAAGGGCTTGTATTGAATGATGCAAACTTACGCACTGACTTAAATTGGTTAAATCAGCAAGGTGTTATACAAATCAGTACTTCAACTTGGCCGTTGAGTGGTGATGAAATTCAACGAGCTTTGTCGCAAGCAAAAGTGGCAAATAATACACAGCAAAAAGTCATCAATTCTGTAAAGAGTGCACTTCAAGCCAATAATGAAACCGTAAAAGTTGGTTTGCATGCGGCTACTGATTTAAAAACTATTCCTCAAACATTTGGTGAGAATCAAAAATCACAATATCAAGCAGCTGTTGAATTTAATGCGGGTGGGGAAAGCTGGGATGCAAAACTACGTGTTAATGCGGAAAAAGATCCTTTAATTGATAATGGTCATGATGCCAATGTTGAAGGTTCATATATTGCAGGAAAGCTTTGGAATCAATGGTTAATTGCTGGCCAAATCCCTACTTATTGGGGTCCTGGACATGATGGAAGTTTGATTCGTGGTGATGCTAGTCGTCCTGTTTATGGGGTGACTGTTCAAAGAGCAAATCAAAATGCATTTGAATCAAAATGGTTATCATGGATTGGACCTTGGCAATATCAGGCTTTTGCAGGCCAGTTAGATGATTACAAAGCTGTACCTGATGCTAAATTAATTGGTTTACGTTTAACAGCTCGTCCATTTCCAGCATTAGAAATTGGTGCTTCACGTGCCATTCAATGGGGAGGTGATAGTCGACCTGAAAGTTTAAGCTCACTTTGGGATGCCATTACAGGAACAAAAGACAATGGCGATACTGGTAAAGAAGATCCTTCTAATCAGATTGCAGGATTTGATGGTCGGTTAATTTTACAACCTTTATTGAACGTTCCAGTCAGTTTGTATGGTCAGTTTATTGGTGAAGATGAAGCTGGTGGATTACCTGCAAAATATATGTACCTCGGTGGTGCAGATTTTTCTTCAATTTATAAAGATATGCCATATCAATTATATGCAGAATGGGCTGACACGCGTACCAATGGCGAGGTAAGACGTATTTCTTATGCCCATACTATTTATAAAGACGGCTATTACCAGCACGGTTTCCCATTAGGACATGCAATTGGTGGTGATGGGCAAACATATTCTGTTGGTGGCGATATTCGTTTTGATGTGATGAATCGTCTAAGTGGGCGTGTACTTTATGCCAAAGTGAATGAATCTAACTTGTTAATTAATGAGGCTTTCCCAAAACAAGACACCTTAAAAGGTTTAGATTTAACATGGACACATTATTTAAAGCCAACGATTCCATTGAAAATTAATGGTTGGGTGAGTGACTCTGATCTCAATGGTAATGATGGTGGTATTTCTGTTGGCGTTGAGATTCCATTGGAAAAAAATATGTTCCGTTTCTAGTCTTAACTAAATACATAAGAAGCCGAATTCGGCTTCTTTTTTGTTTAATTTAATTTCATGTTATTTTTAACAGTCCTTCTTCTCTTTCTGAGCTATGCATATCACAATTTTGCATATTGATATGAAAAAACAAGCTAAAGAAGCCGTTCTAAATTATTATAATGGATAAACTTTACTAGATTGCTCATTTGTCCACTAGTAAGAATATCGATATCACGAAAAATTGGAGTTGTTATGATACTCGTTCCTCCACACGGTCTTCCAAGTGGTGGTTTAATACCACTTATAGATTTTATGGGTAACATTGATAAGGGGGGATATGTACATGACTGAAAATAGATTAACTCACCTCAAGCAACTTGAGGCAGAAAGTATTCATATTATTCGTGAAGTTGCAGCTGAATTTGAAAATCCAGTGATGCTTTATTCAATTGGTAAAGATTCAGCAGTCATGTTACATCTTGCCTTGAAAGCATTTTATCCTGCTAAGCTTCCTTTTCCACTCCTGCATGTAGATACAGGCTGGAAGTTTAAAGACATGATCACATTCCGTGACAACATGGCAAAAACTCATGGCTTTGATTTGATCGTACATCAGAACAAAGAAGGTCGTGATGCAGGCATTAACCCGTTTGATCATGGTAGTTCAAAATATACCGACATCATGAAAACTCAGGGTTTAAAACAAGCATTAGATAAATATCAGTTTGATGCTGCGTTTGGTGGTGCACGTCGTGATGAAGAAAAATCACGTGCGAAAGAACGTGTTTATTCATTCCGTGATACGAAGCATCGTTGGGATCCAAAAAACCAACGTCCAGAACTTTGGAATCTTTACAATGGTAAAGTGAACAAAGGTGAGAGTATTCGTGTTTTCCCTTTATCTAACTGGACTGAGTTAGATATTTGGCAATATATTTACTTAGAAAATATTCAACTTGTTCCTCTTTACTTCTCGGCCGTACGCCCAGTTGTAGAGCGTAGCGGTACGTTAATCATGGTCGATGACGAGCGTATGCGTTTAAAGGAAGGTGAAGTTCCTCAAATGAAATCGGTACGTTTCCGTACACTTGGTTGTTACCCATTAACAGGTGCAGTTGAGTCTGAGGCGGATACATTGCCTGAAATTATCCAAGAAATGCTTTTGGCTACCAGTTCAGAGCGTCAGGGTCGTATGATTGACCATGATGAAGCTGGCTCAATGGAAAAGAAAAAGCAGGAAGGTTATTTCTAATTTCCTTAAGCAAGTCCCTCTGTTAAAAGAGGGATTTAGGGAAATTACAAAATTAGATTTCAAATTTTGTGGAGTTTTGAGCAATGTCTCATCAATCAGATCTTATTAGCCAAGATATTTTGGCATATTTAAAACAGCACGAAAATAAAGACCTTTTGCGCTTCTTGACTTGCGGTAACGTCGATGATGGTAAGTCAACGCTAATTGGTCGTTTACTTTATGATTCAAAGTTGATCTATGAAGATCAACTACAAGCAGTAACGCGTGATAGTAAAAAAGTAGGCACAACAGGAGATGCTCCTGACCTTGCTTTACTGGTTGATGGTTTACAAGCTGAACGTGAACAGGGGATTACGATTGATGTAGCTTATCGTTATTTCTCTACAGAAAAGCGTAAGTTCATCATTGCTGATACGCCAGGACATGAGCAATATACGCGTAACATGGCAACAGGTGCATCAACGGCTGATCTTGCGATTATCCTGATTGATGCGCGTTATGGTGTGCAAACGCAAACTCGCCGTCATACTTTTATTGCAAGTTTACTTGGTATTAAAAATATCGTTGTTGCGATCAATAAAATGGACTTGGTTGAGTTCTCAGAATCTCGTTTCAACGAAATTCAAGTTGAATATGATGCATTCTTAAGCCAGCTTGGTGAGCGTCGTCCAGAGAATATTTTATTCGTTCCGATTTCAGCATTGAATGGCGACAACGTTGTTAATCCATCTGCAAGTACGCCTTGGTACAAGGGTCAAACCTTGATGAGCATTCTTGAATCAGTGGAAATCAAGCGTGATTCAAACAAAAAAGAATTCCGTTTCCCCGTTCAGTATGTGAATCGTCCAAATCTTGATTTCCGTGGTTTTGCAGGTACGATTGCGCTGGGTGAAATCAATGTCGGTGATGAGATTGTTGCATTGCCATCAGGTAAAAAATCAACGGTGAAAGAAATTGTCACTTTTGATGGAAACCTTGAACAAGCAATTGCAGGTCAAGCGGTTACTTTAACGTTAAATGATGAAATTGATATTTCACGTGGTAATGTTTTAGTTCGTGCAGGTGAACAACCGCTTATTTCGCGTAGTGTTCGTGCATCTGTTGTATGGATGAATGAACATCCACTAGTGAAAGGTAAACTATATAACCTTAAAATCGGTACGCAAACTGTTCCTGCAAAAGTCAGTGCGATCAATTACCGTGTCAACGTAAATACACTTGAACATACTCAAGTTGAAGAGCTTGAGTTAAATGCAATTGCAGATCTTGTAATTGAGTTTGATGCTCCAGTGGTATTTGACCAATATCAAGACAGCCGTTATACGGGTTCATTGATCTTTATTGACCGCTTAAGCAACGTTACTGTTGGTGCGGGGATGATTGAAGCTGCAGTTGAATGGACAACGCATAGCAATCCTGTGACTGCGGAAGATCGTGCGGCTCGTTTAGGTCAGAAACCTGCAGTGATTGGTGTTTCTGCTCAGTTGATTGAACAGGCTCAGGCTTTGGAAAGTTTGTTGATTCAACAAGGTGTGGTTGCGATTGCAAAAGTTGGTTTAACGACTGAGCAAACTGTTTTATTGCGAGAAACAGGTGTAGTGGTGATCACGACAACTGTTGATGGTACAGATACCGATATTAATGCTGAAACAGTTGAAGAAGCAGCTGAAAAAATCGTGGAGTTAGTTCGTCTTTAATAGCTTGGACTGACTTCTAAAAGCCTGCTCATGCAGGCTTTTTTATTTTATAAATTCTAAATTTATATCTTTGAAGGTTTTTGATTCTTCGATTTAATTTAAAATAGTGATAAATATATCGGGCTGATATTTTTTTATTCTGTTTTGAAAGGTCTTTTATGAGACAATAGCTCTTTGAATTATTGTCTAAGGACTCCCATGACTGAGCAAACTCCTGAATATTTAAGCGATATCGAAATTTTAGACATTTTACAGTCTATGAAAAAAGATAAGCTTGATGCAGAAGCGAACGAAATCATCCGTAATGGGGGGAAGGCTGGGCGTCAAGAAGCACACAAGCAAGCCTTGGTTGCACTAAACACCAGTTTTGAAGATAAATTTGTAGAAGCAGTAACACTTGCATTAGGTTTAAATTCTGCACAAGCTAAAAAAATTCGTTATAAAAAAGATCGTATTCGTATTTTAAAAGTGCGAGGTATTGATTATCTTGCGATTGATGGAGCTGAAACAGCTCAAGTTCTGTCTCAGGTTGCTCAAGCAATTGTGCGTGAAGATTCCATAGTGACTCATGATCTGCATAACATCTTTCCATTTTGGAAAGAAGGATGGCCAATGGTTCAGTTTGATAATGCTTATAAAATTTTGGCGGAAGATATTGCCATTCATTATCAAGCTACATTAGATCAATTAATTTCACTATATGGTGGAAATTAAATTTTCTACGAAATCAAATAAATTATTATAAATAACAAGGATGTTAAATTTATGAGTTTGAATATAGAGATGCCACATGAGGCTCTAGACGCTTTAAGAGCAGGTCAGTTGATAGATGCAATCAAAATTACTCGTGAGAAAACAGGTCTTGGGTTGAAAGAATCCAAAGATTTGGTCGAACGATATTTAAAAGAGCATCCACAAGAACAAGCGCTAATTCAGAAACAGTTAGCCCAACGCAGTCATGGCGGAATCCAAATCTTTATTTTGATTTTCATCATATTGGTGATTTTGGTTTGGTTTTTGACCAGATAAATTAAGCCCTTTTAAGGGCTTAATTTTTATGAGTTATTCAGTTGTTGTTGAAGGTGGTTCATTTTCTAAGCTGGGAATAATTTGAGTGACCAGTAATTGATCGATTTTATAATGGTCAATATCAACTACCTCAAACTTAAAACCCGCATATTCTACTGCATCAGCTGGACGTGGAATTTTGCGTAAACGATACATAATGAAACCAGCAATCGTTTCATAATTTTCATTTTCAGGAAATTCTTCAATTTCCAATACATGTTTCACATCTTCAATTGGGGTGCTACCATCAATCAGCCATGAGTGATTATCACGCTTAATAATTTGTTGATCTTCTTCCATTGGTGTGACCCAATCACCCATCACAGTAATCATGATGTCGCTGAGTGTAATCACACCAACCACCAAGGCGTATTCATTAATAACGACCGCAAATTTTTCTTTGGTTGAACGGAAGCGATCTAGTAATTCTGAAAGTGTTAATGTGTCTGGAATAATAAGAACAGTACGGATTGTTGATTCATTCAGCTGAAGGAGGGATTGATTGTTTAAGATACGGACCAAAATATCTTTGGTATCAACATAACCAATGACTTGGTCAATTTGTTCATTACAAACTAAAAACTTGGAGTAGGGATATTCGGCTAATTTTTGGCGAATACTGTTCTCATTTTCTTTTAAAGTGAAATAAACCACATTTTCACGTGTGGTCATACTTGATGGTACTGTGCGTTCTTCGAGTTCAAAAACATTTTCAATGAAGTGGTGTTCTTGTTTTTGTAATACACCAGCTTGAGCTCCTGCATCCATAACCGCAGAAATATCATCAAACGTAATATTGTCATCACGAATGGTATTTACTTTAAATAACCGGAACAATAAGTTTGCAATTGCATTGATTCCCCAAGCTAAAGGCTTACAAATCTTGATAAAAACTTGAATCGGCTCAATAACGCGAATAGAAATTTTTTCTGGGGCGATCATTGCCAAACGTTTTGGCATTAGATCCGCGAACAAAATAAAAAGGGAAGTTACCAAAGTGAAAGATAAAGCAAAACCAATCGTTTCTAGCCAAGGGCCTACATAAAACTGTTTAAGCATTTCTACAAAAAATGGACGAAAAGCTGCTTCACCTAAAATACCGCCTAAGATAGCAACAGCATTTAAACCGATTTGTGAGGCTGCAAAAAAGTCCGCAGATTGTTCCTGTAAATCTAAAACTTTTTGTGCTCGAATTTCACCAGATTCAGCCAAAATTTTTAATTTAACTTTTCGTGCGCCAGCAAGTGCAATTTCAGTGAGCGAGAGAAAACCTGCCGCAGTTATGAGCAGAATAATGACAATAATATTTTGGAAGAGACTCACACATCACCTGTGGTTCATCGTTTATTATGAATATGTTGTAACATAAAAAAAGAAGAGAGGTAATTGGGTATTACCTCAGTATAACAATTTTGCTTATGAAACAAGCATATCCGTAGAGGAAATCATATTGTTACAAAGCAATATTTTAGTATTGTGAAAATTGTGAATTATTTAAAAGAAACTCACGATTTTCTTCTTCAATCATTTGGCGTGCAACAAAGAGAATAAGTTGTCTTAACCAACGATGTGCAGGATGATGGTGTAGCAATGGACACCAAGCCATTTTAAGCTCAAATTCTGGAATGTAAAATGGTGGGTCTTTAATAAGAAGACGAGGATTTTGTGCTTGCAAACGTGCCATACGTGTTGGTAATGTTGCAATCAGATCAACATTTTGTGCTAAAAGTGCAGGCATTTGATAGTGGCGAGTAAACACGGAAATTTTACGACGCTGACCAATTCGTTCCAAAGCTTGGTCAATCCAACCGAGTCCTGCTTGTTTGTCTGGATTTACGCCAAAGCCAACACCCATACCTGTTTTAGAAACCCAAATATGTTGAGCATCTAAATAGCTTTTAAGGTTGAGATGGGTTACAGCAGGGTGTTTATCATTTAAAATACAGCTAAAACTATCGCGCCATACCAAAACTTGATGGAAGCTTTGCGGGATTTCATTGAAGCGGTTAATGGCTAGATCAACTTTGCCTTGCTCCATATCTCGATAAGAGACATCACTTGGAGTTAAGAAGTCCAGTACAACATTTGGCGCTTCAGAGCGAAGTGCTTTTACAAGACGCGGTACAAGCGTTGCTTCAGCATAATCGGAAGTCATTATGCGAAAAACGCGCGTACTGGTATAAGGTCTAAATTCGGTACGTGGTTCGAGAATCATCGACAAATCTGATAATGCATCACGAATACGTGGTTGTAATTCGAGTGCACGCTCAGTTGGTGTCATGCCTTCAGAAGAACGAATGAGTAGAGGGTCGTTAAATAAATTACGTAAGCGACGTAAAATATTACTCATTGCGGGTTGAGTGACACCCAGTTGTTCTGCAGCACGTGTGACATTTTTTTCACGAAGAAGTACATCAAGATAAATTAATAAATTGAGATCAACCCGCTCCAGATTCATAAAAAAAATACCGAAAATAAAATTTTTGAATTGTGATGAATTATGACATAACTAAAGCCGTTTGTGTAACTTAAAACGAGATAAAAGGTATAGCAAATAGTTGAATGGTTTGGTCTTATTAAATTTGAATAAGCTTATAACAGATTCATTATCATGAGGAAATGATATTCAATATATAAAACACGATGGCCATTTCTGCATTTATTGGCTTTATTCATTCATATGTTTTGGTATTGGATAGTTGTTTTAAATGTATAGAAATAATACGAGTTAGATTGTTTAATGAATAATTTATGATGAATTTTATTTTTAAAAATATTTATATATCAAAGTCTTGGTTTATTTTTTTGAATATTCTATATCGTTTTATCTGTATATTTCATAAATAAATACTGAAAATTAACCAAGAATATTGGATTAATCTGTTTGCACAGACTAAGCTGTGCAATATGTTGATGAAGTGCTTAAAATCTAGACTATAAAAGCATGGTTTTTTGCGATCATTCGATGCCAATCCCTCTAAAGGAATATATCATGTCTACATATTTAACAGCGATTGATGCAATCCGCGAATTAAAAGCAAAATTCGGCGACACTTGGCGCGATATTAGCCCAGAAGATGCTGCTCGTATGCAAATGCAAAACCGTTTTAAAACTGGTTTAGATATTGCTAAATATACAGCTGCGATTATGCGTCGTGATATGGCTGCTTATGATGCTGACTCTAGCAAATATACTCAATCATTAGGTTGCTGGCACGGTTTCATCGCTCAACAAAAAATGATTGCGAACAAAAAATACTTCGGTACTACTGAACGTCGCTATATCTACCTTTCTGGTTGGATGGTTGCTGCACTTCGTTCAGAATTTGGTCCACTTCCTGACCAATCTATGCACGAAAAAACTTCTGTTCCTGCATTAATCGAAGAAATCTATACTTTCTTACGTCAAGCTGACGCGAAAGAATTAAACGATTTATTCCGTGCTCTTAAAAAAGCTCAAGAAGCTGGTGACACTGCTAAAGCTGCTGAAATCACTGCTCAAATCGATGGCTTCCAAACTCACGTTGTGCCAATTATTGCTGACATTGACGCTGGTTTCGGTAACGAAGAAGCGACTTACTTACTTGCTAAGAAAATGATCGAAGCTGGTGCTTGTGCGCTTCAAATCGAAAACCAAGTATCTGATGCGAAACAATGTGGTCACCAAGCTGGTAAAGTAACTGTTCCGCACGAAGACTTCATCGCTAAAATCCATGCATTACGTTATGCATTCTTAGAAATGGGTCTTGACGACGGTATCATCGTTGCACGTACTGACTCTGAAGGCGCTGACTTGACTCAAAAAATCCCAGTGGTTAAAGAGCCAGGCGACATCGCTTCTCAATACATCAGCTACTTAGACACAACTGAAATCGACATTTCAGAAGCTCAAGAAGACGAAATCCTGATCAAGCGTGATGGTAAACTTCACCGTCCTAAACGTCTTGCTTCTGGTCTATACCAGTTCCGTGAAGGCACTCAAATTGACCGCGTTGTACTTGACTGTGTAACTAGCTTACAGAACGGTGCTGACCTTCTTTGGATCGAAACTGCGACTCCAAACGTTGAAGAAATCGCTCACATGGTTAACCGTGTACGTGAAACAGTTCCAAATGCTAAGCTTGTTTATAACAACTCTCCATCTTTCAACTGGACATTAAACTTCCGTCAACAAGCTTACGACCGTTGGGTTGCTGAAGGTAAAGACGTTTCTGCTTACGACCGTGCTAAATTAATGAGCGCTGAGTACGATGCAACTGAATTAGCTGCTGATGCTGATGAGAAAGTACGTACATTCCAAGCAGATGCTTCTCGTGAAGCGGGTGTATTCCATCACTTGATCACTCTTCCGACTTACCACACTGCTGCTCTTTCTACTCATGAGCTTGCTCAAGGTTACTTCGGTTCTGAAGGTATGTTGGCTTATGTTGCTGGCGTACAACGTAAAGAAATCCGCGGTGGTATCGCTTGTGTTAAACACCAAGCAATGGCTGGTTCTGACATCGGTGATGATCACAAAGAAATCTTCTCTGGTGACAACGCTCTTAAAGCGCACGACGATGCTAAAAACACAATGAACCAATTCGCTGCTCACTAAGCCTCGATTGATTCAAAAAAACCCTGCTTAAGCAGGGTTTTTTATTTTAATCATAAAAAATGCTCGCAACAGCGAGCATTTAAAATTTAAAAAGATTATTCAGCTTCTTTTTTGAGTTGATATTTATCAGCCAAATCACCCGTAATTTCTTTACCATCCATATCTAATGCTTTTAAATAACCCTCAGCAACAAAATATTTACGGCTATCACCAGCTTTATCTAATTCAATAATAGATGAATTTTTGTTATCGAATTGGAAACTACCCTTGCTTTCAAATGGTTTGCCATCACCCTTACCAAGATACGTTTCTTTAATCTCATAAGTTTTATCTGAATTAAGTTCTAGTTCGGTTTTAATACCTTCACAATCTGCACAAGGGAGTATGCCTTTATATGTGCCATTCCAATCTAATGCATTTTCAGTAGTATGTGCAGTATCAGCTACAGTTGCTTCTGATACAGCTTCAGTTGTAGCTGGTGTTTGCTCTTCAACTTTTTTATTTTCAGTTTTACTACAAGCGGCTAATACAAGAGAAGCTAGAGAAATTGCAATAATTGACTTTTTCATTTGGTGTTAAACTCTTTTTTGAAAAATATTGTTATTTAAACTATGGGATTTTAAGAAGAAAGGGTAGTGACAGTATGTAAGGGTTATTTAACCTTTGGTAAATCTATAAATGGCAGAATTTAAATTTATTATTTAACCTACTTATTGCAAAGTATTAAAATTTTAGAAAACAGTAAATTTTAAATATAAAAAAGCCTTTATCGTTAGATAAAGGCTTTTTAAATTTTGGAGCGGGAAACGAGACTCGAACTCGCGACCCCAACCTTGGCAAGGTTATGCTCTACCAACTGAGCTATTCCCGCAATAGGACGCATTATAGAGAGTTTCATCCAACTGTCAACTCTCTATGTTACTGAGTGTTGAATTAATCAGCACGTCGCCAAATTGTGCCTTGGCGAGTATCTTCTAAAACGACACCTTGATCGAGTAAAGACTGACGAATGCTATCGGCTTTTGCAAAATCTTTAGCTTTTTTGGCATCAACACGTTGTTGAATAAAATCTTCAATTTCTACATCAGAGAGATTAAGCGCTTCTTGACCAATATCAGACTTTAAAAAATCTTCAACATCATATTGCACTAGACCAAGAATGTTCGTCAGATAACGTAGCGTTGAATAAAGAACAGTTGCTTGTTCAGCCTGTTCTTCTTTAACCGCACGATTTAATTCTTTATTGATTTCAAATAGTACTGCGATTGCTTCCGCAGTATTAAAATCATCACGCATTGCACTGTTGAAGCGTTCAACAAGATCTTGCGCTAAAGTTGCAACTGTTTTTTGACCATAAACTTGCTGATAAGCTTTAAATGAATGATAAAAACGACTTAGTGTGGTCTTTGCTTCTTTTAATGCAACATCAGAGAAATTGACAGGGCTACGATAATGAGATGAGACAATAAAGTAACGAATCACTTCGGGATGGAATTTTTCCATGACATCGCGAATGGTAAAGAAGTTGCCTAAAGATTTAGACATTTTCTCGCCATCAACATTGATAAAACCAACATGCATCCAATAATTGACATATTGTTCACCTGTTGATGCTTCACTTTGTGCGATTTCATTTTCATGGTGAGGGAACATGAGATCTGAACCACCACCATGAATATCGAAATGATTGCCTAAGCAGCAAGTCGACATTGCAGAGCATTCGATATGCCAACCTGGGCGACCATTGCCCCATGGTGAAGCCCATGCAGGTTCATTTTCTTTGGCATGTTTCCAAAGTACAAAGTCGAATGGGTGTTTCTTGTCTACTTCGACATCGACACGTTCTGATGCTCCTGCTTGCATGTCGTCCAATTTACGACCTGATAAGCGACCATATTTGTCAAATTTAGTCACTTCAAAATAGACATCACCATTGGCAGCGGGGTAGGCAGCGCCTTTATCAACCAGTGTATTGATCATATTTTGCATTTGATCAATATATTCAGTTGCTTTTGGTGCCTCGTCTGGTGCTGCACAGCCTAAATTAGCTGCATCTTCATTCATTGCATCAATAAAACGAGCCGTGAGTTGTTGGATGCTTTCGCCATTTTCATTGGCACGCGCAATAATTTTGTCATCAATATCCGTGATGTTACGAATATAGCGAACTTTCCAGCCTTGGCTGCGTAAGAAGCGGATGATGTAATCAAATGCAACCATAACTCGAGCGTGCCCAATATGACAGTAATCATAAACAGTCATACCACAGATATACATGTCGATTTGACCTTCTTGACGTGGGACAAATTCAACTTTTTTACGTTGCTCAGAATTATATAGAACAAAAGGTTGCATAAGGGTTTTCAAACACTCTACAAAAATCGTGATTCATCATAACGTATGCATTGTATTTCATAAAGTTATCAGGTGAAAAAAATGGAGGAGTGATTGCCTTTATAAATGCCTATTTTTTAGCAATATCGCATATTATGATTTTTTACTCTTGAGTTCATGATGAATAGCAATCTCAGATGTCTCATTCTTGCTTATCAAAGTGCAGTATGTGAGGTTCTAGCTCTTATGCAAGGATCTGGTATAAAGCAACCTATTACAAATATTGAATGGGCATGTATGGATATCCCTCAATTTGATAAATTGATAGAAGGTATTCCATATTTTAAACATGGTTTTGGCTGTAAGGTTAAATTACCTAGATGTGCCGTAGATTTTGATTTTGGAGAACAGGGGCAGATCAATGGTTTTGATTTATGGAGATTGCTTGATTTTGCTGGTTCAAGATTATTTGAATATGGATTTTCTAGCGAAGCTGCTTTAAAGCAATGTTTTGAAGATGAAGTGCAAGCAGGTCGTTTAGTCTATTCAGGGTATATACTTTATTACTTAGTAGATTCTAGCAATTAACATAAGTTCAATCTCTCTTCATTTTTGATGAAAACTACTACATTTAGAAACGTGCATATTTTTCAATTATGCTAGAATCAGTATCATTCTTTTGATTAAAATCATCTGCCTTCAGGTGGATAGCGTATTATTCTGGGGTCAAACTCATATGTCACAAGCCATAAATTTTCAAAAAAGCGCATTAGAGACCCTGCGAATTGAGCAACAAGCCTTAGAAGTTCTTGCAACACAAATTAATGAAAGTTTTGATCGTGCCTGTGAAATTCTTTTGCAGTGTAAAGGGCGTGTTGTTGTGACGGGTATGGGCAAATCAGGTCATATCGGTCGAAAAATGGCAGCCACACTTGCATCAACTGGGACACCATCATTTTTTATGCACCCAGGTGAAGCGGGGCATGGTGATTTGGGTATGTTGGTTCGAGGTGATGTATTAATCGCGATTTCAAATTCAGGCAAAAGTGATGAAATCATGATGCTCATGCCGTTAATCAAACATCTAGGTGTACCATTAATTACTATCAGTCGTGATGATAAAGGACCAATGCCACAGAATGCGGATGTTGCACTGACATTAGGTGAGGCAGATGAGGCTTGTCCTCTAGGTTTAGCACCAACATCTAGTACGACTGCAACACTTGTTTTAGGCGATGCATTAGCCGTCGCATTGTTGGAAGCGCGTGGTTTTACCGCAGATGATTTTGCTCGTTCCCATCCTGCGGGAGCATTAGGTAAACGCTTACTTTTGCATGTAAAACATTTGATGCATACAGGGACTGAATTACCCAAAGTTAAACCTGATACACCGATGAATAAGGTGCTCTATGAAATCTCAGATAAACGTTTGGGTCTTACCACGGTTGTTGATGAGAACGATATTTTATTAGGTATTTTTACTGATGGTGATTTACGCCGAATGATTGATCAGCAGCAAGGTTTTGATGTAAATCTCCCAGTTGCTGAAGTTATGACCAAAAATCCACTCACTATTTCTCAAGAAGCCCGTGCGGTGGAAGCATTGGAAAAAATGCATGAGAGAAAGATTAATCAATTTGTAGTTGTTGATCATGCCAATAAAGTGATTGGTGTGATTAGTATGCATGACCTTATTCAGGCAGGAGTAAATTAAGCCATGGCATCTTATGCTTTACAAGAACAAGCACGTCATTTACAAGCATTAGTGCTTGATGTGGATGGAATCTTAAGCGATGGCTTTGTAACCCTAACAAACTCAGGTGATGAACTTAAATCATTTGATATTCGTGATGGGTTAGGTATGAAATTGGTTCAACAAGCAGGAATGAAAGTGATTATTATCACTGGACGTAAGAGCAATATTGTTGAAAAAAGAATGACAGATTTAGGTGTTGATCTTATTTTTCAAGGGCGAGAAGATAAGGGTGTGGCATTACGTGAAGCTTGTGCTCAGTTAAATATTTTACCTGAAGATTGTTTATATATGGGCGATGACTGGCCTGATTTATCTGCATTTGCGATTGCTGGCATGAGTATTACTGTTCCCAATGGTCATGAGGAAGTTCGTCGTCGTGCAAGTTTAGTCACTCAAGCGATGGGTGGACGTGGCGCAGTTCGAGAAGTATGCGATATGCTCTTATGTTCAAAAGGCGTTTACCAAGAGCTACTTGCAAAATATTTAGCTGTACCACATTAATAGTAGCGTGAATTACCCAAAGGTCAGGTAACTCTGTTTATGGATACCAAGGTTTTATATGTTGTCGCTGTTTTGATTGCTGCTTTAAGTGGTGGCTATTATTATTACAGCGGCAAAGCAAAAAAGTTGGATGTTGATTCAGCGAAAAATATGACTTATTCAGCGCAGGGTGTTCACTTAACACAGACTGATGAGCAGGGTAATTTATACATTCGGGCTGAGGTGAAACAGTTGCAGCAAAATATGCAGCAGAAAACATCCCAACTTGATCAATTAAATGCCGTGATGTACAAGCAGGGTAAGGCTGATGCAACGTTTTATGCAAAACAAGCACAAGCCTATGACGATAATACAAAGATCATATTACAAGGCAATGTCGTTGCAACTAAATTGTCTGATCAGGGGAAAATGGAGTTTCATACTAATGAACTCACAGGATATCCAAAAACCAGAGAATTAGAGACAAAACACTCAGTCACTGTACAAACGCCAAGTTCTGAGTTTGTTAGTCAAGGTCTAAAGGCAAATTTGAATAATGGTCAATATGAATTCTACAAAATTCGAGGAAAGTATGCGCCAAGCTTTTAATTCTAAATTTCGTTTCACTTTCCTAAAACAGGTCACTTGTATTGCCGCTGTAGTATTTTCTTCGGCTTCAAGTTTTGCTTTGCCATCAGACCGTAGCCAACAGTTATCATTGGTTGCTGATCGTGCAACCTATAATGATAAAACGGGTGTAACAACCTATACGGGTAACGTAGTGATCGAGCAAGGCACGATGAAGCTTCAGGCTGATTCTATTATTGCGACATTGAATAGCAAAAAAGAAATACAAACGATTACAGCTAAAGGTCAGTTGGCAAAATTTCAGCAGCAAATAGATGCTAAAAAAGGTTTAGCGCGTGGTGAAGCGCAGACCATTGTTTATAATGCCGATACAGGAATTATTACTTTGACTGGTAAGGCTTATCTGTATCAAGATGGTTCTAGTATTCGTGGTAATAGTCTGAAATATAGTATGAATAAAGGTGATGTAGAGGCACAAGGTTCTTCATCAAATCGAGTTCAAATTATTATTCCGCCATCAAGTTCTAAAAGTTCTCCAGGGGCGCGTGATTAATGGATCAATCAGTACAGCAATCACAAACTTTATGTATTAAACACCTAGCTAAAAACTATAGTAAACGGTGGGTGGTAAAAGACGTTTCATTTACGATGCAAAGCGGTCAAATTGTCGGTTTACTTGGACCAAATGGTGCAGGTAAAACCACAAGTTTCTATATGGTTGTCGGACTTGTTCGGATGGATAAGGGTGAAATCCATTTAGATAATTTAGATTTATCTGATCTAGCGATGCATGAGCGGGCACGTAAAGGTATTGGATACTTACCACAGGAAGCATCAATTTTTAGAAAGCTCACAATTTCCGAAAATATCATGGCAATTTTGGAAACGCGTAAAGATCTAAATAAACAGCAAAGACAGCAACGTTTAACTGAATTATTGAATGATTTTAAAATTAATCATATTAAAGACTCGTTAGGAATGAGTGTATCTGGTGGTGAACGTCGTCGTGCTGAAATTGCTCGTGCGTTGGCAGCTGATCCCAAATTTATGCTATTAGATGAACCATTTGCAGGCGTCGATCCAATTTCTGTAGGTGATATTAAAGATATTATCCAGACATTAAAGAGTCGAGGAATTGGTGTTTTAATCACTGATCATAATGTAAGAGAAACCTTAGCAATTTGTGAAAAAGCTTATATTGTCAGTGAGGGTTCTGTGATAGCAGAAGGAACTCCGCAAGAAATTTTAGATAATGAGCAAGTACGTAAAGTGTATCTAGGTGATGACTTTGTTGTTTGAATCAAATTCAATCAAGAGATGAGAGAACCATTTATTGGTTCTTTTTTTATCTAAAATTATTATGAATAATAAATAGATACGTGATTAATGCATTTAAAACTAAAAGGTTTTAATTTTTAGATGATTGATTTTTAATTAATTTTTACTTTTATTTTATGCTGTTGTTTGCGCATTATTACGAAACTATTTTACAAAAAAAACAAACACTTAAGTGTGTCCGAATTAGCTGAAAGAGCATAGTTTTTTGTTGGAAAAAGTGAGTAGAATGATTGTGCTTTTAAACGATAATAATATGAAAAGAATATGAGCATAAATACAGATATATAGTCGTCAATAGTAGAACATGGAAAATATATGGAGATATTAAGTGGCTATTTTCTATAGTACTTTTATCGGTACCGATTACGCATGCTGAGACACTCCGTGAACAGTACCATACTTTAAAAAAACCTCGCTTAAAGTGAGGTTTTTTATTGTCTTGTGAAAAGTTATACTCTCTTTTTGGTTTGTATTTATGTTTTATGCCTTTCACTATCGCGAATACAGTTACTTTTGAAGAAGACATTAAAAAAAGTCGTTTCCAAGCGATTGCCGCAGTTGTTGAGAATGAGCAGCAAGTTAAAAATTTTCTAGAACACACCAAAGATACTTCAACTACACATCAATGCTGGGCATGGAAAATTGGACACCATGTACGCTTTAATGACGATGGCGAACCTTCTGGCACCGCAGGTCGCCCCATTCTTGCCACCATTGAAGGTAATGATTTAACCAATATCATTGTATTGGTCAATCGTTGGTATGGTGGTGTTAAGCTCGGTACAGGTGGTTTGGTCAGAGCGTATGGTGGATGTGCAGGTCAGTGTTTATTACTCGCTGAAAAAATTGAATTGATTGAGAAAAAACAGATTCAATTTGCCTGTTTATTTAATGAATGGGCAATTATCCAATATGAATTGATCCAACAACAGATTGAATATCAAGAACGTTACACTGAAACAGGTGTTCTTATTGAAGCACGATTACAAGTACATCAAATTGAGCCTTTAAGGCATAAGCTCCAAGATGTGACACGTGGACGTGAATCGCTTAAGGTGATAGAGGAACAAGAAGATGACAACTGATCCTTTATTAAAGTATCGAGAACAACATAAGCATCGTTTGAATTATATGCCTTGGTTGTACTGGTCACTTAAGCCTAAACATCGAGAATGGGCCGAAGCATGGCAAGCTGAATATCAAGCTTATTTGATGGAAATGGAAACAATAGAGATTGGCAAAAATTGTTTTATTTCCCCTTTAGCACATATTTTTGCTGAGCGTGGGCGCAAGATCACGATTGGAGATAATACTTTTATTGCGGCAGATTGTACCTTGCATGGGCCGTTGCAGATTGGTAGTGAAGTCGCGATCAATCACCACTGTCTTTTAGATGGTGGACGTGCAGGCATTAAGCTGCATGATCAGGTTCGAATAGCCGCTTATAGTCATTTGTATGCGTTTGATCATGGCATGGATTTAGACCGACCCATATACCAACAAGCTGTTACCTCCAAAGGAATTGAGATTGGGCGAGATGTATGGCTAGGGGCTCATGTTGGAATAAAAGATGGCGTGAAAATTGGACATCATGCGGTTGTGGGGATGAATAGTATGGTTACTAAAAATATAAAAGATTTTGCAATTGTGGCAGGTAATCCAGCTAGATTGATTCGTTATCGTACTGAATAAAATCAATTAAAAGCTCATGAGATTCTATACATAAATTTAACCCACCATACTTTGATCTGTGATAAGTTAAAAACAAGTACAAGACCTAAGGTGTTAAACCTAAAGAGAGGCGAACATGAACCGTGTCATTGCATGTATTGATTCTTCACCCTGTATCGAGGCTGTCGCTGAAGCAGCCGCATGGGTGGCGAAGCAAACGCAAAGAGAATTAGTACTGTTGCAAATTCTGGACTATTATCCAGCAAGCTATCATTTAGGTGAAATCAGCGGTGTCATTGGTTTTGAAAGTAATGCCATGCTGCTCAAGGAGCTGGCCGAGCTTGAGCAAAAGCAAAGTGAACTCGCACTCGACTACAGTAATAACTTGCTGAAACATATTTCTGAGCTGATCGAAAAACAATATGGTTTAACCAGTACCAAGATTCAGGAAAAAGGCGATTTTCTTGAACAGAGCTTTAATATTTTAAAAGAGAATGATGTTGTCATTATCGGGCGTGTGGGTGAACGGGCGGCCGAGAAGAATAAGCCAATTGGCAGTAACGTGGAAAACTTTATTCGTGGTGCAAACTGTACAGTGATTACAGTGGGAGAGCATTTTGAACCACCGAAACGTTTTATTTTCGCTTATGAGTATTCACCAACCTGTCAAAAAATGCTGCAACGTATAGCACAGAGTGATTTATTGAAAAAGTTACAATGTCATTTGCTTTATGTCGGTGATCATCCAGAAATGCTGGCAGAGCCAGAAAAATATTTAAAAGATGCGGGTTTAGATGTTATACCCATTTATAGATACGGGGATGTTGCCCAAAATATTCTTGAATATCAACGAGAACATGATATTCAACTCATTGTTTTAGGTGCTTTTAGCCATAGTAAAATTCATCAATTTTTCTTAGGCAGTATTACTACAACGATCTTCCGAAATGCCAATGTTCCCTTACTCGTAGCTAAGTGATTCATTTTCTTCCATATAGTTATCCGCAATTACTGTGGATAACTATATGGAAAAGCATTGTAGATAAATATAATCTATTGATATTGAATAAATAATTTTTTTAGATTGTTTTTTGATCTCTATTTTACGATTGCAATTGCAAAACCATCATGCCCTTTAGATCCTACTGTTTGTAGAGCAGTGCAAGAGAGCAGTTGAGGATGATCTTTTAATGCTGAGAATGCTTCACGAATGCCTTCAATACTCGGCTTCTTATTATTCTCATCTAAGATCGCACCTGCACGAATGACGTTATCAAGTACAATAATCGTACCTGAGTGAGAAAGCTTTAAGCTTAATTCAAAGTATTCACGATAACTTTGTTTATCGGCATCAATAAAAATTAGATCAAAGGGTTCACTGCCTTCAGCAATGAGTTGCTTCATAATATCTGCACCACGACCTTTCTTGAGCTCGATATTGGTTGGCATCTTGGCAAAATCGATATTTTCCTGAGCAATAATGACGTGAGTATCTCGACCTTCTACCGTGAGTAGATAGCCATCTTCAGGTAATGCTTTTGCAAGCCAAATAGTACTGTAGGCACCAAACGTTCCCAGTTCTAGTACCCGTTTGCATTGGTTCATCTGAATCAACATTTGCAAAAACATGCCTTGATTAGGCGCAACAGCCAAATGATTAGAAAACCCCTGAGTATCGGTATTGTCTAATGCATGTTGAAGTCTTGGGTCTGTGGGAATTAAATGTGAATTGATATAGTCATCAATGTCGGTCCACATCTGTTGCATAATCAAGTTTACCTATGAATCTGTTAGCTGCATTTTAAACATTTATGCTTAGAGTGCAATTTGATTACTGAATTAATCACTATCATTGAAATAAAAAAGAGACCGTTTAGATCTCTTATGGATTTAAATTATCGTTTATTAGAAGTTACACATTGAACTATTTCGGGTGAGGTCAGGCCCCCAAGTTCGATAACCTTGCGTATCGATATGAATTTGACCAGAGCTGTACAAGCCTATTCCAAGATTTAAACTCTGCCCATGCTGGATCCAAAATTGGCATAGTTTAAATTTGGTCTGTTCAATATATGCATAGTCTTGCGGTTGTGGAACCTCAGGCCCGATACGGAAGTCGATTGCTGAATTGAACAAATGCTTAGAAGAACCCGCACCACCTGCACATTGATTTAAAGGTAGATCGCGGTAAACAGAAGTGACTTCGAAATCAGTTAAAATCTTAGCAGCGATTAAATATTTAAAGACCCGTAAGGTTGAAAGTGAATTATTCCATAGCTCACGATTTGGTACCATATATTCTGAGCGACCACATTTTTGCCAGTCCCGTGCAGTACGCAGTAATTCAAAACTTGGAATAATATGCGCCACATTGTTGCGTGTTAAAAACTGCTCGTATTCGCGGACGCGCGCGTAATTTTCACCTTGATTGAGCCATTGGCGATAAGAGTTTGGTTCAACTTTATTTGGAATTGGGCGAGTAAAAGTAACTTGTTCTTGAGGAATGTAAATTCTTTTATCTTGATTTTGATTCACTTTAGTGGCTGAACTGACACAACCGACCATCATCACAGGGATGATACAAAATGATAAGAGACCCTGTAATTTATTTCGCATCATAAACAAGCAGTTCACAATCTATAAGTGATAGATGAATCATTTTAATGCAAAATAACGTACAAATAATGGTGCAATTGCAAAGAAATGTGTGATTCGAGTATAAAAAAAGACCAGTTAATACTGGTCTTTTCTATGATTATTTTTCTAAATATTGCAATTTATTTGGCTTGCCATTCCATTCTTCACGATCAGCAGGTTGTTCACCAATTTGAGTGATGTTATTACCTGCCCATTTTTCAGAGAGTTCAGCATTCAGCTCAATAAACGCTTCTTGACCTTCAGGTAGCTCATCTTCAGAGAAAATCGCATTTGCTGGACATTCAGGTTCACACAATGCACAGTCAATACATTCATCTGGATTGATGACAAGAAAGTTTGGACCTTCATAGAAGCAATCTACAGGGCAAACTTCAACACAGTCTTGATATTTACATTTAATACAGTTTTCGGTGACAACAAAGGTCATGGCGGCAGCTACCTAAAAAATATGGTTTTCATTTTGCATAGCGTATTTTAGGCAAAAAATACCGATAGAAACAATTCCTTTTATTGATATTTATTATTCGTATCAATGAAATGGGCTTATTTATATGACTTTTATTGATAATAAGTCTCAATAACTTAATGAATTGTCGAATTTCTCCTTGCATTACATGATGCAAAATGAGCGCACAAATATAATTCCGATCTTACAACTAGAGAAATCAGCTCTGACCTAGGGCCAAAGCTGATGATTTAATCTTAATTTTCGTGTGCTTGGCTAGATTTGAATAAGGCTTTGAGCTGATAAAGCTGTTCAAGTGCTTGACGTGGTGTTAGATCATCCACATCAATTTTATCTAACAATTCAAGCGCAGGGGATTGAGCTTCCACTTCAACAATTTTCTCAACAACTTGAGTTTCAATTTCATGCTCAAGTGAACTGAATAAATCATTTTGAACTGTATTTTGCAAATGTTGATGCTGTTGCTTTTCCAGAATTTTCAAACGTTTCTGTGCTTCTTTAATTACACTTGCTGGAATACCTGCCAGTTTTGCAACTTGTAAGCCGTGGCTTTGGCTTGCAGGACCGTGTTGTACTTTGTGCAATAAAATTAAATTACCATTCAGTTCTTGTGCTGTCACATGATAATTATCAATACCAACTTCACCACCCAGTTCGGTTAACTCAAAGTAGTGTGTTGCAAACAGACATAGACATTTCACACGCTTCGTCAAATCAAGTACACATGCCCAAGCTAAAGAGAGGCCATCATAAGTACTCGTACCACGACCAACTTCATCCATCAAAACCAAAGATTGACTTGTAGCATGATGTAAAATCTGTGAGGTTTCAGTCATTTCCACCATAAAAGTAGATTTACCTGTCGACAAATCATCCGCAGAACCGATACGGGTAAAGATTCGATCAATTGAACCCAGTTTTGCCGATTTTGCGGGAACGAAACTACCACAGTAAGCAAGTAAACTGATTAATGCAGTCTGACGCATAAATGTCGATTTACCGCCCATATTTGGACCCGTAATAATCGCCATACGGTGTTGTGGGTCTAGAGTCGTATCATTCGGTGTAAATGGTGCTTTATTTAAAGCTTCAACCACAGGATGGCGACCAGCTTGAATTTTGATGCTGGTTTCAGCCGTAAATTCAGGTCTTGTCCAATTATTTAATCTGGCTTGATGTGCAAAATTTGCCAGTACATCAATATGCGCAATTGCTGCGCTCATCATTTGTAATTGAGCAATATTTTGGCGAAGCTCATCTAATAAGGATTCAAACAAAAGCTTTTCACGGGCAAGCGCGCGTGATTCACTTGAAAGGACTTTATCTTCAAAGCTCTTGAGCTCTGGAGTGATATAACGCTCGGCATTTTTTAAGGTTTGACGGCGAATATAATCGGCAGGTGCCTGCTCGGCCTGAACGCGTGTCAACTCAATATAGTAACCACTGACACGATTATAACCAATTTTAAGTGTATTGATTCCAGTACGTTGGCGTTCTTTAATTTCTAAATCAATTAAAAATTGCCCTGCATGATCGCGAATTTTACGTAATTCATCCAGTTCATCATCATAACCTTCAGCAATCACATTACCATCGCGTAATAATACTGGCGGATTTTCAACAATTGCCGCCATTAAATGTTGATGTAGACTTTTGAAATCACCTAATTGATTATCCAACTGATTTAATAATTGAGATTGTTGGTTTTTTAGCACAGGCGCTAAAGCATGCCGTAAAAATGGAATTTGTGCACATGCTTGACGCAGTTGAACTAAATCGCGTGGACGTGCACTGCCCAAAGCAACACGACTCAATACACGTTCGATATCACCAATTTCTTTGAGCACTAAACGTACAGGAGATTCATGGTAGCCTTTTAATAATTGCTCTGAGGCATCTAAGCGAGCATCTAATATGGCAGTATCACGAATCGGTTGCATAAGCGTTCGACTGAGTAAACGCCCACCCATTGCGGTTTGGCAGTCATTAATCAGTTGGAATAAAGATGTGCCATGTTCAAATAACGGATCAATAATTTCTAAATTACGCCGTGTAATTGGATCAAGTGCAATAAAGTCAGTGCTTTGCTCAATTTGAATAGAACGAATATGTGGTAAAGCCGTTTTTTGTGTTTCTTTGGCATAATGAATTAATGCTGCGGCTGCGGCTTTTGCCAAAGGGAGTGGATCTAGACCAAAGCCTGATAAAGTTGAAACTGAGAACTGGTCACACAAAGTTTTTTGTGCATTATTTAAATTAAAATCAACATTTGGACGTTTAGTAATTGGGCAGTCTAAATTCTTTTTAATTTGTTCAATAATATTTTGATCGATCAGATCTTCATCAATGAGAATCTCGCTAGGCATTAAACGAGCTAGCTCAATCGCCAATTGTTCTGGCTTATAATTTTGTTGTTGAACTTTAAAAATACCCGCACTCAAATCAAGTAATGCAAACCCAATTTGATTTTGTTGAATACATAAAGCAACCAGATTTGAAGACTGATAACTGCTAAGTAATGCATCATCAGTCAAAGTACCTGGTGTTAGAATACGAACTACTTTACGTTCCATAGGTGCTTTACCGCGAGAACCTGCGTTCTCGCCTTCACCAACTTGCTCACAAATTGCAACTGTGCGACCAGATTTAACTAAGCGGGCAAGGTAGCCTTCGGCTGAATGATAAGGCACACCAGCCATTGGAATCGGTTGCCCACTCGCTTTACCGCGATGAGTCAGCGTAATGCCGAGTAGTTTGGCTGCTAAATGCGCATCTTCAAAGAATAGTTCATAAAAGTCACCCATACGATAGAACAGCAATGCATGTTGATAGTCTGTTTTGACTTTGAGATATTGCTGCATCATAGGTGTGTGGTTTGAAAGGTCTGCTATGCTATTATTATCATTCATTATTGTTAAGTCCTTTATTTTCAATGTATTTAATAGTGTTTAACATAAACAGAATATCCGAAGGTGTAGGAGAAAATCTAAGCAAATACAGCCTAAGCCAAAACATTAGTGTAGGTTGTTTTAGTTTAAACTAGCCATCATTCCTGATCAATAATTGGAAAATGGACAGCTTGAAAGGATAACAAATAATTCAATCTTCTTGTGAGGTTTAAAATGGTCGGCTCGATAGATCAACAAACGACAATAAAAAAAGCACTTTCAGCAAAAGCCATTGAGAAGATGAAAGTGGGTGATCCTGATAAATCTGATATCGGGGAATATGTGGGGCTGCGGGTGCATTGCGGCAAAACGGGAACGAAGACCTTTTTCTATCGTTATCGTAGTCCTGTGGATGATTCGATCAAACAATATAAGATCGGAAATTTCCCTCAAGTTACATTGGCGGAAGCAAGAATAGAGCTCATTCGTTTAAAAGCTGAAAGGAATCAGGGGATCTGTCCCAAACATAAAAAAGAGCAGGAAAAGCTCCAGCAACAGATTGAACAAGAGCTTGCAAAAAAAGATATGTCTCAACTCACTGTACAGCAAATGATAGAGATGTATTTGATTGAGGTGATTGAAGATCACTGGATTACTGACCCTCGAACAGGGGAAAGGAAGAAGGTCTTGGGGGTAAGAAAGCCCAAAGGTCAATCTGAAACACGACGAACCTTGTATGGCGATGCAGTACGGGTTTTGGGTAATCGTATTGCTTTGGAAGTAACTCGAAAAGATGTGGTTGCTTTAACCAAAGAGATTATTGATCGTGGTTCTAATGTGCAGGCTGGACGTGTATTGTCCGAGTTGACATTGGCTTATGAATACGCCATTGGTCTAGAGCGATTTCCTGCCAATTTTGCCAATCCTGCCTTATTAGCCAAAATGAGTATTAAGCAGTCAAGACTGAAAGTAACCTGTAAAAAAGGCACACGAGTTTTAAATGATCAGGAATTAAAACGTGTATTTGCTTGGTTGCCAACATCAGGCTTTACAACACATCAAAAACATATCCTTTATTTAACGCTATGGACAGGTTGCCGTACTGGAGAATTGTGTGATGCTGAATGGCGGGATTTTGATTTGGATCAAGGTATATGGCATCTAAAAGCTTCAAAAAATAGCACTGAGCGTTATGTTCAATTATCAACCCAATGCGTTAATTTATTATACACATTCTACAAACCTGATCAGAAATATTTATTCGCTTCGAGTCGAACAGGGCTTCCTATTCAGCAAAAGTCTTTAAGTGAAATGAAATGGCAATTAAAGAATCCAGAGAAAGTTCAAACGAAATATCGTCCTGAGCAACTTTGGTTAGAAAATATGGATGATTGGAATCCACATGATTTACGTCGAACAGTAAGAACGGGTTTATCCAGATTAGGATGTCCTACAGATATTGCAGAAGCAGTTTTGGGACATTCCAAAAAAGGAATTGAGGGAACTTATAATCTGCATAATTATGAAGCCGAATGTGCGGAATGGTTGCAGAAGTGGGCGGATCATATGGAGAAGCTAATTTAAGTAATAAAAAATTGATGAGATAAATCCGTCTTAATTGGCGGATTTTTTATATCTTAAATTTGAATAAATTACACTAATTTGAAAGAATAAATTTGAAATTTATAGCTTTAAGTTAAATTAATAAAGAAAATTTTTTTTGAATCTTTTTATTAGTTTTTATTTGAATTTTTTAGAAGATTTTATGGTTCTAAACTTGTATTTTAATTATATATCATTAATATAAAAACAAAGATTTATCCACTTTATTTTTTATAAAAAGTTGAAATGATATGAAAAAAGATAATTTCTATAAAATTCTTGAATTGTTATATGAAAATATAAAAATCATTGATGCTGAAAATGGACAATCTTTAGAAATTGTAAATGCTTTGCATGTCTATCGACTGGTAGAGGAAGTAATCCCTAGACTTTTAAAAGGTTATGATCTGGAGCAAGGCTGGGTCGTCAGTGATACCAATAAAGTACAAGTCAACCGCCTGATTACTGCGCTGAAGAAAGTACAAACTTTTCCTAGACCACATTGGAAAGATATAAATCGTAAGACATTTTCCGAACTGGGGCAGTTTCTGGAATTTGTAGAATCTATCCAATACAAACGAACAATTAAAAGAAAATATAGCGATATTGTTCTAGTCGATGAATCTTCTAGGGGCTGGACATTGAATGAGGAAGATCATGCTGAGATGTTTGTAAAGGCATATCTGGACTACCGCTATAAAAAGCAAAGAGAGCAATCACCCTCTGATCAAGAGCAAGATGCGATAACTCAGTTGTGGAGCGCATACCAAGATGATGCACTTGAACTAAAGGCTTTAGATATAAAAGCAGATATTTCTTCACAATTGGCAAAGGCAGGGATGCTATTTATTATGGCAACTAAAATTGTCATTAGAAAAAATGATAAACGATCCTCACAATTTGACGAGATGATTGCTGATAAAGCTAATTTATTGAATGTTCTTGGTGGTGATCAAAATATCATCAGAACATTTTATAAACCATTCCTAGAGACCAAGGAAACCCTTGCGTATTATGCGGTATTTTTTATCCAGTCAGTATTCCATCTGGATGAGACTTTCTTTATTGGAAAGATCACTAATGTACTTAAGGAATACGTTACTCAAACTTTTAAACTTTCAGTGAATATTCATGTTCAGAATCTAAATCCTGTTTTGAGTAAAAATCTTATACCTAAACCCCAAAAAAGAGATTTTCTATTGGTTGATAGCGTAGAAGAAAGTTGGGAATTCGTTGAGCAGACGTTGCTTGAGTTTTTATATCAATTGGAAAGGTTGGGGAAATTTAGAGCAAGAACAGAACCTTTGGAATATGCAACTGAGCTTGCTTTTTATGCTGTTCGTAACAAGCTTCGTGCTATTGAATTAAAAGCAGGTACTTTCCTCATTGAGCCTGAATTAACCTATTTCCATGCTAATCAGATTCAAGAGCATATTCCTCATCTTTTGTTTTTTTCTACAGGACAGCGTTCAAAGTATATTTGGGACATGATGCACTTGTCTAATCATGCAAGAGAATATATTGCAAGAATTGCCGTTATTTATCAGGAAAATTTTGCCGTATGGAAAATGCAAAAATATCTTGATTTGGCGATGTATATTGAAATTTTCATGATGACATTGATGGAAAGTGCGCCTAATGCCTTTTATTCTTTTGCATCAAGTGTGCGTGAGACATTGAATCGAGGTGTGGAAAATCGTATTAGCCGACAACTTTTACAATTTGCTGTGATTTTCAGGAATCAGTATCAACTCAATCTATTACAGCAGAAGCTTGAAACTAGGATCATTTCACGTACATCGAAATACTTTTTTCATATCTATGCAGAACAATTACAAAGTCAGGGTAGCAGTACAGTTGTACTTGAAAGTATTTTAGCTGCTAATCTCAACGAAAGGGATGTTCAGAAAAGTTTGGATGAGCTTCTAGTCCAGTATAGGTTTAATCAGCCTTTATTTTTTAAACCTGAGGTCCGTCAGAAGCCAGCAAAAATTCTCGGTGAAAAAAAGCGGATCAGACTTTATGCCCAAATCGTTGAGCCATCTTCCATACAAAGTATAATTTCACCAATCCATCTTGCTAAAAATTCTGCTGCATCTAGGTTGTTAGCTACGAGGCATTCTGTCCAACAGCAGGAAAATCAACCTATCCAGACCTTAGTACAGAACGACAACGTTCCTTATAAACTGATACATATTCAGCGGCATATCACTCGGTTAGGAAGAGTTGAGAAAATATTAAAACAGGCAATGAAAACTGACGTGGTGATCATACGTTGTTTATTTTATTGTGATGTCAATAAAGCAATGGATTATGCCTATTTTTCTAAAATATTTTCTACCATGTTGCAGGACAATAAAAAAAGAAAACCGATCTCTGATATGGCAGCGTATCTTGGTTATTGGGAGGGACGCAAGAGGACAAGCCAAAACCAGATTACCGATTATGCAGCGAATGTGGTACTGATGTTTAAATCACAGGCATTGCTGGAATATCCTGATTTATTTGCTCAACTGGAGCGTAACTGGCGTTCAGCTTGTCAGAAAATAGAAAGGGATTGTGATCCTGAGATCAGAATACAAGGCAGAGTGGATAAATTACAGATAGCTCAGACATTGCCAGAACTCCAATGTCATCAGTTGTTGGTGGAAACCACCCAAAAAATATTAGCCAGAAATATCGTGAATTATCTTGCCAGTTATATGGTTTATCAGGATTTGTTGGATGATGAGATTTATCAACAATTACCAAAATGGTTGATCAAGAAAACAAGTACAACCAACAAGCCGAAAGCAAAAAAATCGGCAATGAAAAAATTATTACTTTAGCTTCCATTTCGACCTATAAAATCATGCCAATCGGTATGATTTTAGCTGTTTGCTATAGAAGTAGAGAAAATTGATTTTAAGTCTTTTGATGGTCATATTTATGCAAGATTTTTGCTAGGATTATTATTTAATTATATTATTATTTATGAATAACTTAAATCTATATACCATCTTCATATCCAAGATGATGATGGATGATCATTGGAAGAGTAATCAATCAATTGATCTAAATTATAAAAATACAGAACCAACACTCCTATGGAATTTACCATAGGAGTATCCAAATGAACCAAGCACAGACCCTACTTGATATTGAAAAATTTATGTCATCAGTTTGTAGACGAGATTATCACTGGGAAGACTTTGCACCCGATTATGATCAGTGGCTGGACGATGCAAGGGCTATCTATGATGAAGAGCTTGAATACAGTCCCTTGATTCAAGCCTATTTTGATTTAATGTCTGAACGGATTGATTGGGAAGATCAAGATATATTTGAGGATGATCAAGCATTTCGATCCTTTCAACGTCATCTCAAATACCAGCAGCAATATTTTATAGAAGATTTGGCAAATCAAAGTGATGACTATCACAACCGTTTGGATGATTATTTTGCCAGCCTTGTTGACCGTCATCGTAAATTATTATTGGTCAGGGTCGATTTATCCTATCGCTTTGAGCGTAGTCCCTGTATCCAACAGTTTGGCAACAACATCAGGAAGTTACTTAGTCGTATCCAAAACAAGGATACGATATTTAAAGATCAAGTTGGCTATGCCTATCGACTGGAACAGGGTGGCAAGAGCAAAGGCTATCATTGTCATTTACTGGTGATCTACAACGGTTCTGAGCGTTGCCGTGATGCTTATCTGGGACAATCTATCGGTGAGCTATGGCAGGATAAGATCACTCAGGGTAACGGTCTATTCTATAACTGCAATCAAAAAGAGCATAAACGCTATTACGAGGATGAAGGGACATGGGGTTTAGGTTTGGTGGAACGGCGTAATAAAACAGCAGTTACCAATGCCTATCACACCATTCATTACTTGACTCGCCATAAGCCTGACCAGTATTTAAGGGTAAAACTCAGTCGTAGAATGAATGTATTTCAAACTGGGCAGACTAGATGGAAAGAATAAGACTTAATATTTTGATCATTGATTGATCATGCCTTTGGGCAGTTTATTACAGAGTCGTGTCTCTTATGGTTCTAACCCATAGGAGACATATATGAACCACATCAATTGTAATGAAACCCTTTTTCAGATCGAAGATTTAATGCTGAATATTTGTTTAAACCGATACTATTGGCGAGATGCGATTGTTGAACTGCAAAGAAACCGAGAAGCAGCAACCACTATTTATGATCCAGAACTTGAATATTCACCGATGTTACAAGGCTATTTTGACTTGATGTCGATTAGTCACGCATCAGATTCGGGTAGAACAATAAACCCACGTAGATCACCATTACAATCCAGAACGGCTTTTCAGAATTTCTGTGATGGACTCATGGATGAGCAGGATCATTTCATTCTAAAGCATAAACGACAACGTAAGCGTAACTACACCGCCATCAAAAATTACATTGAAGACCTATTGGATAGTGATTGTGAGTTTCAAGTGATACATGGAAACTTTAATAAACTGAACTATGAGGCTCAGGGTGTTTATCAGTTTCATCAAACCCTGACAGAATTTCGTAGTCGAATCTTGAAACGTGATACCTGTTGCGAAGATCTACTGGATTATTCGTGGGTGATTGAGCAAGACCGAGAAGAAGGTTTGATTTGTCGTTATATTTTCATCTATGTTGGATCATCTGACATAGAGCTTGATAATTACGCTATAGATCGTACGGATAAGAATTATGAGTCAATCGAAGAAGAAAACCTCTTAAACATTATCCACACGTTATCAAACCACGATGTTGAAGATCAGTATTTACGGGCAAGGGTTAAAGGGATGCGTTGCTTTGGATAAATGTTGATTCCAAAAAATTGAATCTACACACTATAAACATGAATGTTTATTTCATATATTCATTTTTTGGCTTGAGTCATGTGGGGATGTTGGGTCAATTCATCTCATGGGGTGCAGTAAAAAAATACGGTATGCCGATTTGTATTGAGGAAGACCCCTCTCAACTACATTACTGGGAGTACCCACATGACCAATCTCGTTGAATACCAATATCGTATCCTGAACATCAAAGCAGTGATTGAGATTACTGCACTGAGTCGTTCAACCATCTATGAAATGATCAATCCGAAATCGAACTATTACGATGCCAATTTTCCCAAGCCGATTCATTTAACCCAGAATCGGGTTGGCTGGGTATCGCAGGAAATCTATGATTGGCTTGAATCTAAAATCGCCCAACGATCAGAGACACACTGAGCAACCCTGATACGGCTACATGGTTGAATCGCAACGAACTGGCATGATCCCAAAAAATCACAGATATATATCATTAACATGAAGATTGAATGTTTATTTTACCCCCTTACATTCAAAAATACAGGCTTACCCATCGGTAAGCCTTTTTTCATTTAATGAGGTTTATCTGATGAATATTACATGTCCATATTGCTATTCAGTCAATGTTAGCCGTACCACCGCACAGCCATCAGGCAATAACAGTTTTTCATCTATGGCAGGTGCAGGCATTGGTGCAAGCCTTGCCAAAAGGTTACCTACACCATTTTCACCATTATTGGGTGGTTTAGCTGGTGCAGTGGTCGGTGGCTTGATTGATAGTCTGGTTCAACCCTCACAGCCACAACAATCTACCGCTTATTTTCATTGCAACAATTGCCAGTGCAATTTCAACTAAGGATGGGAGAAACTATCATGGCACATCAACTTGAACAAATGGCATATGTCGGTGAAACGCCGTGGCATGGTCTGGGTAATCAACTTACGCAGGATCAGTCGATTGAGGTCTGGGCAAAACAGGCAGGTATGGACTGGCGGATTGAATCATCCGATGTCAGTTACATGGCAAAAAATGAACGTGGACAAAGCATTATTTTGCCGTATGAGGAACAACGGGTTTTATACCGTTCTGATACCCATGCACCTTTATCGGTGGTCAGCCAACGCTTTCAGGAAGTCCAGCCCAAAGAAATTCTGGAGTTTTATCGTGACCTAACTGAGCAATCAGGCTTTGAACTGGAAACCGCAGGCGTTCTTAAAGGTGGTAAAAAGTTCTGGGCTTTGGCACGTACAGGACAGACTACAGCTTTAAAGGGCAAGGATGTCAGTAATGGCTATATCTTATTGGCAACGGCATGTGACGGCACACTTGCCACAACCGCACAATTTACCTCTATCCGTGTGGTGTGTAATAACACGTTGGCGATTGCCTTACGTGGACAGAATACCAGTGCAGGTGTGGTTAAAGTTCCTCACAGTACCAAGTTCGATGCGGAAAAGGTCAAACAGCAACTCGGTATTTCCGTTCGTGCATGGGATGAGCATATGTATGAAATGAAACAACTGAGTCAGCGTCAAGTGACCCAACAGGAAGCGGCAGCCTATTTTGATGCAGTGTTTAATAATACCAGTCTCAGTGTTGCTGAACAGGACGATAGCATTATCCAGTTCTATCGCAATGTGGCAAATGAAGCCAATACGACCAATAAAACCGAACCGAATGGACGAGCCATGTCCAAAGTCATGGATATGTTTAACGGTCAGGGACGAGGTGCAGAACTCAGTTCAGCCAAAGGTACAGCCTATGGCTTGCTGTGTAGTATCACGGAATTTATTGACCACGAACGTCGAGCCATGAGTACAGATCACCGACTGGATTCAGCATGGTTTGGTACAGGTGCAGCCATGAAACAGCGAGGACTGGAACAGGCACTCAGAATGGTGATCTAACTTTGGTCGGATTTAAAGCCAGTCAAATTAGCCTAAGCAAAATACCCATTGCTTAAATCCTCTATTTCCATTTTCCACTACCCAAAAACTCCCTTTTGCCACATCGCCCTGATGTGGCTTTTTTTATGCCGCAATTTTAATTTTTACAGACATGGAGTATCTAATGAACCATATTGCTGAACCACCACAAACCAGTTATTCCACATCCTATTTACCATTACCGCAACACTCAACTAAAACACATCGTAATCATGCCAAACGCCTTGCCAAAACCAAAGGTATGAGCCGTGAACAATGGCTACAGGTCAGAAAACAGGGGATTGGCAGTAGTGATGCCGCAGCAGCCTGTGGGCTTAATCCTCACATGAGCATGCTGGAACTATGGATGATCAAGACAGGTCGGATGCAGACCCAGCCAGATCAACCGACTAAAAATAGCTATTCACCCTTATACTGGGGCAATCAGCTTGAACCTCTGATTGCCAACTATTACCAACACAAGACAGGTCATAAGGTGCGTAAGGTCAATGCAGTGTTACAGCATCCTGATCCTGACAAACACTTTATGTTAGCCAATCTGGACTATGCCGTTGTGGGCAGTGATGAAGTGCAGGTATTGGAATGTAAATCTGTCGGTGAATGGGGTACAAAACTGTGGCGTGATGGTGTGCCTTTATACGTGATTATTCAGGTGCAACACCAACTGGCAGTGACAGGCAAACAGGCAGCCCATATTTGTGCCTTGATCTGTGGACATGAAGCCAAAATCTTTAAGGTCGAACGCAATGAAATTGTGATCAACCGAATCATGGCTTCTGAGCGGATATTCTGGAACTGTGTGGAAAGTGACACACCACCCAGTGTCGATGCCAGTGAATCAGCCGCCAAAGCCCTGCAATTGCTTTACCCACAACACATCCCTTTGCAGACCGTTGATTTCTCTACCTTAGAGGGTGTCGATCAACTCTTTACTGACCTGCTACATGAGGAACAACAACTGGCACAGCACCAGACCAAGTATGACTATCTCAAGCATCGGATTCAAGCGTTAATGAAAGATGCCGAGAAAGCCATATTCACTCAAGGCACAGTGACATGGAAAAAATCAAAGGACAGTGTGGTACTGGATCAAAAGGCATTATTACAGGCACAGCCTGAACTCCTGCAACAGTATCCACAACCCCGTCAGGGCAGCAGACGGTTTAATGTTTATTCTGCAACGGTATAAATAGTTGTCATCATCTACCACCATCACCCACCACATCAAACAATTTTATTTTCCCAAATTTTAAATTTGTGCAAAGCCACCCCGTTTGCCCTTTCTTCAGTCATGAAGAAAGGGCGGTGGAGCAGCTTTGCATGAAACACTTGAACATCGCACTACAATTTCTCCCATGACCGAATATTCAACAGGTTTTTTTATTTCATCAATCTTGAGGTGAGGGAGCGGTGCATTCAATAGATTTGGGGAATCCGTAAACAAATGCAAAAAAGGATAATCACCATGATTAAAGGTTTAGCAATTACCCCACCTGTATTGGGGCGTATCAGCATTGGCAAGATCGTTGAAAAGAATGGCAAACGTCTGCCTGAAAAGGATGACCAGTTTACCATTACTAGCCAAATCCAGACTAAGGATGGCTGGGTCAAACATCCACTGGATGAACAGCTTAGGGCAAAGGCACAAAACCAAAAACTGAGAATAATTCCAGTGCGAATGATCTTTAATGATCCTGAACTGAATCTTCGGGCAGAGTACAGTTTATTTGATCGACAAACAGGACGTTTAATTTGCTCAGGCAATGGCGAAACCTGTCAGCGACTCGGACAGAACGGCATTGAGCAGCATCCATGCCCATCACCTGATCTATGCCCACTGGCACAAGGTGGACTCTGTAAACCTTATGGCAGATTGTATGTCAATCTGGATGAATCGGATGAGTTTGGGACATTTATTTTTAGAACCACAGGCTTTAACAGTATTCGGACATTGGCGGCACGGCTGAGTTATTACCATGCGGCATCGGGTAATCTACTGTCATGCTTGCCCTTGCAACTGACTTTAAGAGGAAAAAGCACCACCCAAAGCTATCGTACCCCGATCTACTATGTGGACTTAACTTTACGAGATGGCGTGAATTTACAGGAAGCGATTGTCTCAGCCAAGCAGATTGATGAACAAAGCAAGGCAGCAGGATTTTATCAGGAGGCTTTGGATTTCGTGGCACGGCAGGGCTATGGCAATGCGAGTTTTGAGGTAGGCGGTGATGAGAGGCTGGATATTGTGGAGGAGTTTTATAGTGACCAGCAAAATGCTGTTGAGGTACAGCCTGACGCAGCGTCCGTTCATCATGGAATGGATGATGTCACAGGCATAAAACAGGGGCTTCAGCAAAGTGTAAGGGCTGTAAATTAGGTCAAGGCCATTGGCAGAAAAATACAGAACTCGGGTTTGTATTGAGAGAAACACCTCTCGATCACAAACTGGGAGTAATAACATCATGTCAACTATTGAATATCAATATCAGGTTCTTAATATCACTGCTGTGATTGGAATTACGGCTTTAAGTCGTTCAACCATCTACGCTCTCATTAATCCCAAATCTGATTACTACGACCCAAGTTTTCCTAAACCTCTCCATTTGACAAAAAATCGGATTGGTTGGTTGTCACAGGAAATCAACGATTGGCTGGAGTTAAAAATCGCTCAGCGAGAAGAGTAAGGGGAAAATGATCCCCTTATTTTTTGTCTTAAATAGATTGGGTTGAGGAAGTTAATAGAGTATTTAAGCTGACAAATAACTTAGATAAATCAAATCTGATTGCTCTGGCTTGGATGTGGCATTACAGCTATAAAAAATTTCCCCATCAAACTTTTCCCCTAAGTGTTCAATAATGATCTCAGTTAAATCCTTAATTTTATCAAGTGAGAATGAAGATTGGTGCAGATTGAAATTGAGTATCACCGTACCGTCTTTCCCAATCGGGCTAAATAACGGTTTCACATTTTCATTCATTAACTGTTGTTCTTGTAACGAATGAATATTGATATAGCGTTGTCCTTTTTCAAAAGCATCCGACTGGTAAAGATCTGCTGGTTCGAGAAATAATTCTGTTGAGAAATAGGTTTTAATCAATGCATTAAAAACCTTTTCCAATGCCTGCTGATGGTCTTCATTGGATGCTTGCTGATAAATAATAGTATTAGATAAATGCTCTGGTAAAGGTGTTAGATTATTTTTGGCTGTAATCACGATGCTATGTTCACAGCCAATCGGAATTGCGGTTAATTCTGCCAAATCATCTACAACGATGGCAGTAACTTTATCTGCATCGGAAAATGGCAGTTCAGATAATGATTTCTGAATAATAGAAAAAGGGCGTAATTTCTCTGTTGTTGGATCAAAGAATTCGAGATAAAGATCAATATTGGAATAAATGTGAATCATCTGGAGTAATGAGTTATTTTGTGTTTGCATGAAATTAGCTCAATGAAAATGTTATTAGAGAACATGATTGAGCTTATCAAATTTTGGGGGCAGAAAAACCCAGCCAAGTTTTGACTAGGTCATAGTTTGTCGCAGTGTTTAATCAATTAAATCAATATTTTTTTAGGATTTAACCACAGGGTAAAAGGGTTTACCCCAAGTTTTGTCATTGGGATGATTCAGCATTACCTGTAGCATTTCAGGGATAATTGTAAACAGAATGGTGCAGGCATCTTTAAGCTGACTACGATTGACAGTACTGTTGAATGTCGAACCACCGTGAATAATCTGGTTACGCAAAGTATAGAGGTGATTAAAAACAGCGACCAAAATTTCAGGCGTATCTTTTTGGCTGAGTGCATTTAGGGCTTTTTGTTTATTACGTTCAAAACTTTCTAGCCATTCAGTTTCTGTAATTAATCCATTGTGATAATCCCAAAATTGCTGAAACGTAAATTTATTGTTCAGAATAATACGAATACTGCCTGAAAAGGTATTCCACACCGAATCATAAATATGGTGCTGTTGATCTAAATGGCAAATCCGATAAATAAATTGTACGAATAGTCCTTTATCTACACTACGAATACCTGCGCCTAAATCCTTGGCATAAGCTGCATTAAAGGCAATCCATAAAAAGATAAATTGAGAATCAAAATCCTGCGCCTGTTGTGCTTGTTCAGCTTGTTGTAACCAACTGAGGGAACGATGAATGCGTAAACGGAAATCTTCATTAAACTGTTCTTTGCTCTGTTTAAATTGGTGCTGGATTTCCTGTAATAGCATGATTTTTATTCCCATTCTAAAGTCTGTTTTAGTCTAACGTAGTTTACTCCAACTGGCAAAACGATGGATGGAATTACAGAGCTGCTCTAAGCCACCACCAGCATATCCAACCTGAATACCATGATAACGTGTCCCATCTTTTTTGGATTTTTCGACTATCGTTCGGATATGAGAAGAAGCTGACCATTGTCCATCACTGACAATCATGACATCTGCTTTTTTCCATTGTTCTTGATCAAGTCTTTGAATGGCATGTTCTACAGTTTCAATGTCAGTTCCACCGCTAAATGAACAACCTAAAAACTCCAATAAGCCTTGAATGCCTGATTGGTTAAGTTTGAGTTCATATTCAATCTTGTCACCACGGCCACTAAATGCAAATAAGTAGCAAGGTCGTTTTTCAGCATGGGCAGTTTTGGCTGCCTGTAGGGTGAGGGCTTTTGCGACCAGTTCAGGTTCGCCACTCATTGAGCCAGAAGTATCCAACACCACTAAAATAGGTCCTCGATCAAAACGTGGGCGAGGTTTTTGGACTTCAACTTGTTCATTGATTTCTGCCCAAGTTTTACTAATCTCTGTGCCTTGCACCCGATAACTAAGCAGGGCTTGTTCATAGCGACGTGCATGCCATAGCATCTTTAATTGTGGATGTCCAAGGAATAAAGCCTCCTGTGGCAGCATGCGGGCAATATTGCCACTGCGTTCAATTCCAGACATTTCTTCAGGAATATAATGAACAACTTTTTCCTGTATTTCTTCAACAACACGAGAAATACTTTCAAAAAAACTTTCGAGTACTTCATCATTAGCAATACTTTCTTGCAAACGACCTAATGAATCCACAATCTTTTTAAATTCACTGATACGTTTGAGCAATTCCTGTAAACGTTCGATATGTCGCCAGTTTTGATGTTTTAAAATGCCTTTGGTGAGATTAACATCTCGACCCAACATATTGCTTAAATCGCCAAACACATCATCCAATTTTTTCCAAGCCTGAACTTTGTCATTCCATGCTTCATTGATTACAAGCTCACCTGGAAAATTAAAATGATCTGTAAAATCAGTATCATCAATTGGTTGATTTATACGTTTCAGGTTTTTAAATTTTTCTCGTTGTTGCGCTTGCCATTCTGCAAGTTGTTGCTGATATTCATATTGAACTAGATGCCATGTTTGCATGACATCCTGTAAAAGCTGTACTGTTAATTCATGCTGATCTTTCATAAAACGAGCAACATCTGCTTGCTTGAGCTGTTTTTCAACGTTCTCTGAAATATAAGAGGGTAGCCAATCAGGTTTTGGCGGCAGTTCTCCAGCCATGAGGTATTTATACCATTGCTGCATGGTACGGCTACGTTGTTCCAGAGTACCCACTGTTGAACAAATGACATGCTCCAATAATTCCTGTGGGCAGTCATCCAAAAACGCATATTGGTCTTCGAGATAATCGGCAGCAATGGTTTCAGCCATCATCACAATCCTTAAACTTATAAATGATCTTGATATGTCAATTTCAAAACTTGCAAGCGATCTTCTAAATCCTGGACTTGTTCAAGACTCGCCTGTAAGGTTTCAGTTGCAGGCTCAATAAAGTCGGTATCAATCCATAAATGACCACCATTTTGACTTTGTAGGTCTTTTAGATTTTTGGTGAGTTGTAGTTTCATTAAAGCTATATGCTTGAGATGATTTTCAACTTCTTCTGATTTTTGTTTATACCAGTGGGGTGTAGGTGCAGATTTTTTAGGTTCAGATTTAGGTTGAACGGGTTCTGGTTTTTCTTGAGGGGTAAATTGTTGTGATGCAGCTACTGATGCTGATGCTGATGCTAGTGTTTTTAATATTGATTCCCACTGATACATGATATTTCTCCTATTGTGTTAAAAATTCGCCAATAATTTCATCATTTTGGATAAGATGAGTTTCAGTCTTGAATTTCTTGGTTATTTTTCCATTTGTAGGGGCACGAATAACTTCGGTCTTAAAACCAGTAGTTTCAATACCTATACGAAGTTCACAAAGGATTTCATCTTGATTGCATAAAACATTTTCGGCTTTAAACCATCTATTAATCACACCTGCTTTAATTGTTTTAGGAACTTTTAATTCATAAATATCTACTTGAGTATTTGATTGTGTGGATTTCGGTAACTTACCAACCTCTTTCTCTAAAACTTCAACCACTTTGACCAAGTTATCTACATTAATTACAGCCTTGCCACAATACTGCTCATACATTTCTGCAACCAATTCAACCTGTTCAGGTTTTTCCCAAATACAATGTTGAACCAGCCAGCAATCCCAAATTGAAACAGTACTTTGACCATTGGTAAAGGCAGAGACTTTTAGCATATGAACAATCTTACGCCAACGACGATCAGAGACCTGAATCTGATTTTCATGGCACCATTTTCTTAACTCAACCAGAAAATTCACCACTTCGGCAGATAGCTCAATGTGATTGGCATTGTTTTGAATAAATTGTACTTCTTCAAGACTAAGCTGTTCGACATTTAAATCCTGATCATTATTTTTTAAAGTCAGGAGTTGTTTAAAACCTTGCCGACTGACAGGCGCAACATATTGACGAAACAAGAATCGGTCAAATAATGCACTCAATTCTTCACTTTCAGGCAGTTCATTGCTTGCACCGACAACGGAAAGTAGAGGAGATTTTTCCCGAATAATCCCATTATCAAATTCACGTTCATTTAATAAAGTGAGCAGAGCATTGAGAATGGCACTATTGGGGCAGAGTAAAACTTGAAGTGCGACATAAACCACCTAATTAATTTAAAGGGTTTATGGAGTATATAAAATTGTCAT